>JBGTRP010000161.1:0-11049 GCA_041940685.1 Acanthopleuribacteraceae bacterium | reverse complement strand
CCATGGACAGTGGATCTCGGCCTATGCGCCCATTCTGGATGAAAACGGGCATATTTCCGGGTTGTTGGAAGCTGACTACCGGGTAGAGGAGTTTCTCGCCATTCAACGCCGGGCGTTCACCCTGTTGCTGATCAAAGCCTCGGTGTTCGCGATCATCGCGGTAATCCTCAGCTTTCTGCTGGCCAAAACCGTTACCCGCAAGATCAATCACCTCACCGAGGTTACCGAAAAAATCTCCCTGGGCAAGATCGATACGCCCATCCAAATCCGCGGCAAGGACGAGGTGGCCAAATTGGGCGATTCTCTGGAACGGATGCGGGAAAGTATTAAGATTGCCGCGGAAATGATCCAATAGGGAAGGGTCCCGCCGCCCGGGACCCTGTCCACGGATCTCTATTACTGCTTGCGAATGCGGGCGAAGTAGATGTTTTGGTTGCGGCTGTCATTGCAGGAGGGGCCGTCGCAAACCGTAGCGCGGTGATCGATATCGCGCAGGTCGCACCAAACCGCGTAGGCATGCTCCGCGTCCGCGGCAATGCCGATGTAGTCGCCGATAAACCCGTAGGGCTCGCAATCCTTGAAGGCAGGATCTCCCTGTTTGGGAAGGTAGATTCCCCGAATGGAAAGCGGTGAATTGAAATTCATGTCATGAGGCCGCATTTTATGCGGGCCCTTTTTGTTGGCCGGTCTCAGCCGGGTGAAGACGGGATTGTCGGAGCGTTGGGTGTGGGGCGTCAGGCGCAACAGGCGTTGGAGCGTCAAGTCGGGCGCGAGTTCGGCATAGTAGACGTCGAGAGCGGTAATCGCGGAGAAGGGAACGAAAGCCTGTTCGTCGTGCCGAGTGTCGTACCACACCACCGAGAGCTTTCCGCCGTGGAACGCGGCGGCCGGCATGATCTGATGGCTCGGCGCCGGATAATCCACCGGTTGGGGCGCGCTCCAGGTTTTGCCGCCGTCGGTAGACTTGGCGACAAGGACCTGACTGCCCTGCGTAATCGTTTCAAAGGCTTGAACCACGACGTAAAGATCGCCCGTTTCGCGATCGATGGCCGGTAAAAACTTCGAACTGAAGCGGAAGAGCCCATCGAAACCACCGCTTCCGTAAAAGAATAGGGTAGGCAGCCGGTTGGGCAAGTACGTCCAATTAGCCGGATTGCTCAAATGATCGTGCAGCGCTTGTGTTCCCGGCGCCAAACCCTCCAAGTCCGCCTTGATCAGATGCATTTGCATGGTGAAATTTTGGAAATCGGCATCGCGAAAGAGGATGTACAGGGTTTTATGTCCATTGCTCGGGTCCAGTCCGATCAGGGGTTGGAAAAACTGGGAATTGTCGCTGTCTTCCGCCGGCACCGGCAAGGCAAAGGGCGCGCCGAAGCTCGCGGCGCCGTCGCCGGAAACCGAGATATAACCGCCTTCCGGAATGGCCTGGCTGCCATTGAAGAGGAACATCCGCCAAGCCGCCACCACCGTGGTGGATTCTACCGGAGACATGCGATCGACCGCGATCCAACATTTGTCATTGAAAAGATCGGGGCTGTCCTCCAAGCCCAGGAAGTGAGTGGTTCCGGGCACGAGCGCCCCTTCTTTATCGCGACGGGAAACCAACACGCAACTGGGCTCATCCCCAATGCTGTTGGTTCCGAAATCCGAGTTGAAGCCCAGCGCCATGGTATAGAGGTTCCCGTCCCGATCGAAGGCTACCACCGGATCCGATTGATAGCGAATCGATACCACGCCGCCCGGCTCCTGGCCGTAGCTGCCATCGATGACGCCCTCCAGGCCGATATTGGGGTTGCTGTCGGTGAACATCAGGTTTTTCCAGCTCGCCCCGGCATCGTCGGATAGATATAAACCGTCCCAGACTCCCAGGTTGTAGGTCGGGTCATCGGTTGGGCTGTAGCGGTAATCCTTGGAGGCGGAGGCGAGGCGGCCGTCCTCGGCAACATCGATCCAAACCTCGGCCTGGGGCATGTTATTGAGGTCGGGAATGTCGCCCGCGGCGGATTTCGGGTCGTCACACGCGCTCGCGCCGGGCGCATCGTCAATCACCTTGTTGATCGGCGGATTACTAATGGCGGCCTCGTTCACCCAGAGCAGATCCGAGTTGGGGATGTTGCCGCGCAACGCCGTGATGGCCAATTTTTGGTCCGCATGGATCTCAAACCAGGATTGACCCGCCTCGGCAAAATCCGAACCTGAAGGACTTCCGATGATGTAGAGGCCCTTGGCCATGGGGGCCAGGCCCTCAATGGCTTTTACGGTCTTTACGGCCTGGCTCTCGAAATTCCATTGGGTGACCCAAACGTCCGTGGCCTCCGTTCCCGTGTTGACCACGGCGAAGCCATCGAATATTCGCGACCAGTCGCCTGGAAATACACGGTAGCGCGCCGCCCGCGTGTCGCTAGCCCCAACATGGGCCGGGCTGCCGCCCGACGCAGCGGTATATGCCACCGTGACGCGGATATCCTCACCCTCGATTTCAAAATGGGATACCCCCTCTTGGCCGTTGAAGAGCTCCGCGGGAGAATAGGCCTCCACGGTCATGGCGTTAATGACGGTTCGCAGTGGGGGGAGGACATTGCCGGCCTCATCGTAGGGCGTCAAGGTGTACTCCAGGGGCGCCGCGGCCAGGTTTTCCACAAAAATGGTGCTGTGGAAACTTCCGGGACGGGTGAGGTGAGAGATGATACGGGTTTGCGCCATAAGGGAGATTTGAAAAAGGAAGGTGACCAAAATGCCGGTAACCCGTGTAAATCGTCGCCAATTCATATTGCCTCCTACAGTCCCGTTCGGGCCGATACATGTCCTGTTGCCGGATTTCCTGAATAGTATGTCCATGGGCCAAATCGTAAAGTAATCCCTGCCAGATGCAAAATACATGCTACGGAAGGAGCCTGGGAAACCGCGGATTGAGGCGGACGAATAGGGGAGATGACGCGGTTACGTGGAGGTCTCTGACCTTTTGGTTTCCGGTTTTGTGCGGGTCGCCGATATCGGGTTGTCCACTTTTTTATTTCCATGTTTGGTTTTATTGACAGTCTTCTTTTCTGGAGAAGTCCCCTGGAATTCCCTCAGGAATCTGTTTTCAGAAGTTGGGTTTGGGGTAAAATGAGGCATTGAAATTGATTTGAGAAAAGGAGCGGATATGTCAGATGTGGAACAGTTAAAGCATCGTGGGAAGACCCTTGAAGACGCCTTCTTCGCCAAGCAGGACAAGCGCCTGCGGGAGGAGTTGGCCCAAAAGCGAGAGGCGGAGATGGCCAAGGCCGCCCTTATCCAAGCTTCCGGTATCCAAGATGATGAGGTTTTGGACTCCCTCTATGATATGGGGATCACCGCGGAAACGCTGACCGCGTTTTCCATGGTTCCCATGGTTGCGGTGGCCTGGGCGGACAAGGAAATTGACAAGGCCGAAAGGAAGGCAATCCTCAAGGCGGCCCATGCCCAGGGCATTTCCGAGGGCGGCACCTCTTATCAATTGCTGGAGGGTTGGTTGGAAAAAATGCCCGAGCAATCACTTTATGAGAATTGGCGCCACTACGCTCAAGCATTGTGTGAAACCATGAATCCGGCCGCACGCGAGAAGTTGAAGAGCGGCATCATGAACCGGGCAAGAGTCGTGGCGGAGGCATCCGGCGGGTTCCTGGGTTTGGGCAACAAGGTTTCCAAGGTTGAGGCGGAGGTTCTCGCCGGCCTGGAAAAGGCCTTGTCCTGATCTTTTTGACCGCGAAAAGGCTTCAAATAGTGGGGCCGAGATTGTTCGGAGTCAATTGATGGGTTTTGTGCGCCAGGCTTGACGGAGGGAGGCTCGCCGAGTGAATTGGAAAAAGCCTCGGTCCAACCAATCGCCGGCAGCATTGGTCCATCGTGGAGGCCCCCTGGTATCCAGAGATTCCAGGCCGTGGACCTGATTTGCTAGTCGGTCGGCGGCCTCGGTTTGTATGAAATGGCAAGCCGCTCCTTCAACCATGCCCGTGCAGTACCCGCAACCTTGCCGGCGGAGGCCTTCAAAGCTTGCTAAGACGCCTGGGACGGCCCAAGCGGGCGCGCGCCATTCAGCGGATTGCGCTGCTAATGCGCCGAGTGGACAGCCCCGCGCGTCCTGAGGGCCCGGCCGCGCCGGGGCCTCGCCCGGGCATTGGAATGAGGTGTCCGGCTATTGTCGCGAGGCAAGGGAAAGGGTATGCTTGGTGATGGAACGCACCCATGAAAAGAAAGTGTAAAAAAATGGCGGGGAACGGAATCTTTGAGTCTTGTCTTGCGTTTAAAAGGAACGTGAGCAATTTATTAGACCGGTCGGTTTAGTTATGGCGAAGCGAGATACCAAACAACATTTGCTGGAACGGGGCGTGGCGGTTCTCACCGATAAGGGCTACCACCATACCGGTATCAATGAGGTGCTGCAGGCGGTGGGCGTGCCCAAGGGTTCCTTCTACCACTTCTTCTCCAGCAAGGAGGACTTTGCTCTCCAGGTGTTGCAGCGGTATTGCGAGCAATCGGGTGAGGATGCCCGCGAGGTCTTGGAAAATTCCGAGCGGACGCCTCTCCAGCGGCTGCGCGACTTTTTCGATCATGGCCGTGAGCAGGTAAGGGAAAACCGATACCGCGGCGGCTGCCTGATCGGCAATCTCAGCCAGGAAATGGGCGACCAATGCGATGCCTTTGCCCGTTGTTTGGAAAGCAAGTGGACCGAGTTGCAGGGGCTTTTGGCTCAAACAGTGGCGCAAGCCCAGCAATCCGGGGAAATGGCGAACTCGCAAGACGCGGACCAAATCGCGGGTTTTCTGCTCAACGGCTGGCAGGGCGCTCTAATGCGCGTAAAGGTTTGCAAGTCAAGCGGCCCCGTGGATGCATTCATCGAAACCGTCTTTAACCGCATTTTGATCTGAATCCCGCCCTGGATCTCGCGGAGAAAAGGCGTCCAACCCATGTGATGACAACTAGTTGACCGGTCTAATAATTGCTCCGAAAGGAGCGTTCGACATGAAGGTTTATGCGTTTTCCGCAATCTACTTGGTTTTTTTCGCGAGTGCTCTGTTACGAGCGCAATCACCCCAAACCTCCCCACAACGTCATGCGACAGCGCTGGGGCCCGCACGCGTGGTCGGAATCGATCACCTGGAATTCGTGGGCGGCTATGGCGAGCGGACCAGCAACTTCCGACTCGCTGCCCATTGGGACCTCTTCTCCAGAACCCGGCGGCTTTACCGCATGGACCTCTCCCTGGCCGCCAACTACTCCCTCTTCAACAATCCCAACTACCAGTTCACGCCCGGTGGCCAGAGCGTTGACCAATTGCGCGATATTGGCTTCACGCCGGTGGCCACCTTCTGGTCTCGTGGCGGAAAAGGTCCTTTGCGACCCTTTCTCGAAATGGGCATTGGCCTTCATTACCTCACCGAAAAACGGGTCAGCATCAAAAATTTTTCCACCAATTTCCAGTTCGGAGACCATATCGGGATCGGTCTCGAGTTCGGCAAGAAGCGCGACTACCGGCTGGCTTACCAGTTCCAGCATCTCTCCAACGGCGGCATTGAGAGTCCCAATCCCGGCATCAACTTCCACCTCCTCAGCCTGGGCGTGAAAGTCCGGTGAATGTTCGGCCTCCGCCTGGCCCGATCAAACCGGGTGGAGGCCTTTTTCTTGTTTCCATCCGCTTTCCACCGGCGTCCGTGGAAATGGGTCTTGGCCCGACTCCAGGTTTTCAACCTTATTCCAAAACCAAACGGCATTTGCTGTAGGTCTCGAAGCCCATCGCCGCCAATCGCTGGAATGTGATTCAGGCGGGCGCTGCAAACCGCGCCGATGAGGCATACTCTCCGCCTGAGGCGTTCAGCTTGCGGCCCGTGGGGAGAAGGGGTATGTTGAAGGCGGCGTAAACCTATTTCGGGCCGCGGTCGTATGCCAATTGTTCAACGTTCGTCCACTTTATTCTTCGAGAATTTGCGGGAGGCTGCTTTGTTGATGTGGTCCTGTTGGTTACTGGTTTGTTGGTGGGGTCCGGCATTGCCCGTGGAAGCGGGTCAAATCGAGTTGGCGGAGGACCTGGCCATCGGTGGCGCCGATGCGGAGGATATTGCCCTGTTCACGGCTACCACCAGCTTGGTGGTCGATGGAACCGGAACCATGTTCGTGCTGGATTCCGGCAATCAGCGGATCGTGGTTTTCGACGCGGATGGCGGTTTTGTGAGGAGTTTTGGTCAGGTGGGTCAAGGGCCGGGTGAATTTACCGAACCCGTGGCCATGACCCTGGACGAAAAGGGAAATTTGGCCGTTTTCGACACGGGCAGCCACAAAATGATTCTGCTCGACAAGCGGGGAGGCTTTATCCGGGACGCCCGCTTTGCCAGCCAGATCCATGGCCTGTACCAGCCTGTCATTCTTCCCGGTGGCAACATGGCCTTTACCGCCTACCGGCTCGATGGCGAGCTTCAAATGTCCTACGACCTCAGCGTCTACGATGCGGATTTGAAGCGGATTCACACCATCCACGCCCTGGCCCTTCCCAAGCTGGACTGGTCCCAGGTGGCGCAACCCTCTTTTTGGGTGGGTTTCCTCAAGGATCAGTTCGAATTGCATGGCGGCGGCTTTCCATTGAAAGCGGTTTGTGGCGGCCGGCTGGTGACGGCGCGCACCCACGAGTACCGGCTCCTGGCCCATGATGGTGGCGGGAAGCAAAAAGAGGAATGGACGATTGCATACAAGCCGAAAGTCATGGCCGAGGAGGCTCGTGAAATATACTGTGAGCGGGTCTGGCAGGATCTCGCGGCCAATCCGGCGCTCACGGCCAGCCTGACCCAGCCGGTGTTCAACCGCGCCATGGCCGCCAGCGCCGCCTGGCAAACCCGGCCGCCCATCGCCGCGCTCTGTTCTCTAGGAGAGGGGTTCGCGGTGTTGGCGGATTACGATATCCTCACGGGTAAAGGCCGGCTGGATTTGTTTAGCCGGGATGGCCAAATCCTGGCGCGCGGCCCCTACCGCGGCACGGCCCAATTCCTCATGGGCACCAAGACCCATCTCTACGCGGTGGGCCCCGACGAGGACGACTACGTGGTAGTGCGCCGATTTCGCGTCAATGGTTTGTAGGGGAAGGCGGAAGACCAGCATAAACCCCTCGTCCTTCGCGTGTGTCCGGGGCTCCCCCGCGAGTCGGCGCCGCCAGGTGGGTCTGGGCCCGGCCCAAAAGTCGGTCTCCGTCTTTTTCTAATAAAACGAGCTAAATCAAAGTAGAGAATATGTCTCGCGCGACAATTCCGTATTTGCATGGAACGAGGGGAAGATGTTTGGCTTTTCGGAAAAGCAACTGATTCAGGTATGGCAAATTTAAACAATGAACTGAAATCCATGGTTTGCGGGTATCTATTTGGTTGACATCGTTTAATCGAATCCTTTAGACTCAGAAAGAATCTGAAAAACCATTCCGAAAGCCAATTTGCCCGCCTCCTCATCTGGCTTAGTTCCCGTGATCCTTTGGAGGCTCGGGGCGAAAGGAGAAGACCATGGTCGTGCGTGGCCGCCCCATGAAGTATTCGGAGTTGATTCGGGCCTTGGAGTTGGACGAGTCATACTCGGTTGCCACCGTGGTGGAGCGCGCGGAAACGCTTGGTTTTCTCGATAAGGAAGAATTCCGCGCCGCGAGGGAGACCAGGGACGATGTCAGGGTAAAGATTCGCATGGCCATCAACCGCTTGGCGAGCCAACACCTGCCCAAGAAGGAGGATGCGCTGTTGGTCGAAGTGGGGCAGCAACCCCAGCGGGCTTGGTGCGGCTGGCGATGGAAGGACGCCATTCCCAAATACTATTTTGATGAGCGGGAGTTGCGGGCGATTGAAGAAGCCAAACAGGCCTTTCTCAGGAAGAAGAGGAAGTATGGCTTCCCCATGAAGCTTGGATGGTTGGGGAATCGATTACCCCGCAAGGCGTGGGCTTCATTGGCTCTTGTTTTTGGAATCGGCCTGTTCGCGGTGGGGTTCATGGCCGCGCTTTATCCGGAAGGAGTAAGAGTTTTTAGGGAAAAGGGGCCAAGAGCCGCATTGGCGTATTTTTCAACCGCAGAGAAGTATAAGCGAAAGGACCCGGTAGCCGCATTTGGAAGGGCATGGTCCAGATATACCCTGGGAGAATTTAAAGCAGCGGAGGTGGGTTGCCAAAACCTGATATCCAGAAAGGATACGCCTAGGGTTACCGTCGGCAACAGCTATTTTCTGCTGGGCAAGATCGCAACCGCCACGGGACGATTTGATCTGGCGCGTTCTCATTTTGGAGCCGCAATCGAAATATTTGAAGGGCTTGGAAGAGGCGCGAATCTGTTCAAAACCTACTGCGCATTGGCCGATCTCGCCATGGAGGCCGGTGACCTCGCGGAAGCCGACTTTTTCATCTCCGAGGCGGAGGCGTCCAATGAATCCGCAAATATGAACCCTGGCGAGTTGTACCAGCTCAAGGCCGAGCTTTTCTTCCGATTGGAGGACTACGAGCGGGCAATCGTCTTCAGCTACCACCAGTATGAGGCCTTCAAAAGCGTAAACAACGTCAACGAGAAGGCCGATGCTTTGGTTGGATTGGGTTTTTATTTGATCCTCGATGGACAATTGGATGAGGGGTTCCAAAAGACCATGGAAGCTCAAATATTGATCAACGAAACCAGCGGTCAAAACAAAATGTACTATACCTTCTTGAATCTACTGATGATTCGCCGGTGTGAGGGCAGGGGATATGGGGCCCTGGAATCCGCTCTCGTTTCTCACATCCAAAAGAATGAAGATCAAAGGCTTCAGGGCCTGTTAGATTTTGTGCTTGCCACGGAATGCGGTCCCATGGGGCCCGAAGAAACGGGAGAAGGCAACGAAGATCCTCCTCCCAATGTGGAATAAAGTCCACCTTTAAGCGAAGGCGCAGGTTCTCACGGGGGCGGCCCGTTCCCCGAGCAATGAGAAGGGTTTCGCTTTCAGCGGCAGGTGGGGCTCTGGCCCAGGGTTCGTCGATTCCGCTCCAGCCTGGTGTTTTGGGAAAAGTTTCTCTACTTTTCCTCCGCGAGGCTCTCCTGGGTGGTCTGAGAGATGTCGATATCGCCGGGTTTGCGCAGCATCTTGTCGATTTCGCCGATGTGCAGTTCCTCGGCCATAATCATTTCACGCGCGTATTCTTCCAGCATGACCGATTTGTCCGCGGTCAACTTGAGCAGCTTTTGATAAAGGCCGAGGGCTTCCAACTCGCATTCCAGCGATTCCTGCAAGATTTGGCCGATATCGTGTTTGTGACTCTCCAGTAGGGGACCGATTCCCAGGCTGGGGTGGGCGCCCAAATGGGTGACCATTTCGCCGGCCCGATTGGCATGGGCCAGGTTTTCGTTGGCCTGATTTCGCAGCCATGAGCAGATGGGAATGCGATTGTAGCCGAACACCATCAGGGCGTAGTGGGTGTGCCGGACGCAGCCGGCCAACTCGCATTCCAAAATGCGATTGAGAACCTTGACCACCGCTTCGGTGTCGATATTGTCGCGCAGCATGTTTCCTCCAACTGAGTTTGATTGAATTCGCCTACAATTGTACCACCGATCCCTGCATGGGCCCCGGCGCCGGAATAGCAATTTTGGTCTCGTGTCTGGCGATCCGCCGCATTTCATCCCAAAAACCTGGGTTTTCAAAATCCAAATAAGGCTTCTGTACGAATGAATATATTGCTATTGGGATGTGGCGAGGGCGCCCAGCCCGCTGGTTCGGTTAAACCGATATGGTTTTTTGCATACCGTCGAAGATTCCCGATGCGAGATACATGCAGATGCATCTTGTTCTGTTTGCATCCGGATCCCGGCCAACAGCCAGATCGGCGTTCCAAAACCCGAAAAAAAAGGGCAAAGAGTTGGAGCGACTAAGGGGCAATCTGGAATAGGTTGGCGGAAAAGAGATGTTTGGACTTTCGGGCATTATGACCCCGGCAAAATTTTAAGAGGTGATCTATGGGAAAAGGGTTTGTTTTTGGGTTCTTGCTGGCCCTGCCGCTTACAATCTTGGGAGGAGAAGAGATGGATTTCTACAAAATGAAAACCCAGTCCCTGAGTGGAGAGGATGTGGACCTCGGGATGTACAAGGGCAAGGTGTTGCTGGTCGTCAACACCGCTTCGAAATGCGGTTACACGCCGCAATACGACGGACTTCAGAAGCTTTATGAAAGTTATAAGGACAAGGGCCTGGTGGTTCTGGGTTTTCCCAGCAACGACTTTGGCGGTCAGGAACCGGGCAGCGCGGAAGAGATCCGGCAATTTTGTCAGGCAAATTACGGCGTGAGCTTTCCCATGTTCGCCAAAACGCCTGTAAAGGGCGAGAACAAGCATCCGCTGTACCGCTTTTTGACCGATGCCGCCCCTGAAAAGGGTGAGGTGCGTTGGAACTTTGAAAAATTTCTTCTGGATGGTGAGGGCCGGGTACTCGCCCGCTTCCGCTCCGGCGTCAAGCCCATGGACGAGGAAATCATCAAGGTAATCGATTCCGCGCTTCAAGGGTCCTGAACTGGCGCCATGGAAATTGACCTTATCGAGTGGCGCGTAGCCAATCGCATAGGGTTTTCACTGCCGCCAGCGTATCGGAGCAATATCGATTTAAAAATGCATTGTCGATGCGGTGCTCGGCCGCGGCGAGGGCGGCGGTCCCATCAAAATTGACGAAGGCGATTCGGGCCGTGAGTTCCTGCTCCGGGCGTCCAAAGCTGGCGCCCGGCAGCAGGGCGATCCCCGCCTCCTCCAGCAAACGTTCCGCCAGGTCGGTGCTGGTGAAGATCGAGCGATTGGCCAACGCCTCGCGGTAGGGTTCGAAATCCGGAAATAAGTAGTAGGCCCCATCGGGCGGATTGATGACCACCCCGGTTTCCACCAGCATGTTGTAGAGGGCCATGCCCAGGGCTCGAAGAATTGCCCGGACGCGGTCCAGGTACGCGTCGATGGCGGGCCCCCCGTCAAAAGCGCGAATTCCCGCGAATTGGATGGGCGCGGAGGTTGCCGAATAGGTCTCGCTGGCCACAACGGCCATGGCGCTTAACAGCCATTCCAGTGAC
>JBGTRP010000160.1:0-11082 GCA_041940685.1 Acanthopleuribacteraceae bacterium | reverse complement strand
GACCGGCTGGGTGCGCGGCTGCACCATGGCAAAGCGATCCTCCATGCCGCTGAGCCAATTCACGATGAAGGTGCTGAAATTGAGAGCGCCCAACATCCACAAAATAATGACAAACGTCAGGATGATGGCATAGATCAAGCCGGCAATATTGGCCGATAGATCAAAGAACCGAAGCCCATTCCAAAAACCGGCGGCCAGGATGGATACAAAAACCGGCATTCTGAAGTTGTGGATCAGGCGGTCATCGAGTTCGGTCTCCGTCTTGCTTACCAGCTTCATCACCACGCGGCTCACCACGAACTGCACGATCATCGCCACAACCAAGGCCGCCAGCATCACCAGCGTGGCCTTGGCCCAAGGTTCATCCAACCACTGGGACAGTTGTTCCGTCATAAGGTCACCTTTCCGATTCAAATAGGATTCGTATATTCATCAAGTCCACAATCCAAAAGGAAAGTCAAGCACAACGGAAAGAATCCAAACCAGGGTAAAGGCCGTTTTGAATAAAAAAACCCCAGAACTTTTTAATCCAGTGACCCCGGGGGCGGTGCAGGAAACCATCCCTTGGCGCAAAGTTCGATAGGGCACAAAGAAAGGCGCGTGGGGGATTGGCTTCCCCAACGCGCCACGATGGAAATTGGTTTTGGCGATTCCCTTTGGCCGATGCGGAGTTACTCCTCCGCCTCAGCCTCCAGTTCGATGCTCAAGTCCAGCGATTCTCCCTTGCCAATTTGGAAAGTTTTGCTTTGGGTTCGATAACCGGGCCGGATGATT
The DNA here is from genome assembly GCA_041940685.1 of Acanthopleuribacteraceae bacterium. Classification (GTDB taxonomy): domain Bacteria; phylum Acidobacteriota; class Holophagae; order Acanthopleuribacterales; family Acanthopleuribacteraceae; genus JBGTRP01. Next base: position 10,308 of record JBGTRP010000160.1, on the reverse strand, counting down.
TCCAGTTCATGGTCGCCCGCATCGAGCAACAATCCGTCGGGCGCCCGGCTCAGGGACTCACCCGTTCCAATAAACTGACCATCGAGATAAACCGAGGCGTCCGCGGGCTCCAATGATAGCCAGAGCGTGGCGGGCTTGGAGCGCATATCGAAATTTTCGCTACGCTCACTGGAGCGGGCGCGGGCCAGGGGCCGGGTACGGTAGCGCTGGGGCGGCGCCTCCGCGGATTCCCGTTGCGGCCGAGGCTCGACCGTCTCGGGCGCACGCCGCTCTGGAAGTCGATCCCGATTGCGCGCCACGGGCGGCGTCACCTTTTCCGGGGCCGTCGCCTCACCAGGCTGAAGCCGGATTTCCAAATCGAACACCATGCCCGGATAGATGGAAAAAGTTTTCTTCACGGTTTCGTATCCCTTCAGATAGAACACCAGGTCGTAGGTCCCCTTGGGCAACCACAGGTAATCGGGAAACCCGTCAAATTTGGAGGCCTTGCCGAGGAACTGGCCGTCGATGTAGACCGCCGCTTTTTTGGGGGTGACGTTGAGGTCGATCGCCCCGGAGTCCACGCGCACACGGTAATAGCGGGGATAGGCGCCGTAATAGCCATGACCGTAATACGAATGTCCCCAGAATCCCCGATATCCATAAAACCTCAACCCGCCATAATAGCGATGACGCGGATAGTGGTGGTACCCGGTACGGATGCGATGGACGCTTTGCCCTCGCCGTCCGTCCTTCCCGGCGGCGAAGGCCGAGCCGGCAATGCCGGCCAACAAGAGGAATACACACAACAGCGGAAAGCGGCGCCGCACAAGCGGCGATATCAACACATGCTTGAACAATTTCATTGCCTAAATCTCCTGATGCCAAAAATGAGCGATTCGACGGGATGCATTTGGCTGAGATTACCCATGGGAACCGCGCAATTTAGGTGGTAATGAGGCCGGCTCCCACCCGCGTTCCAAGAGGAGCGGGCGGAAAGCGGGTAAGAGACGACCTATGTTTTCCGCGTTTGGATGAAAATAAGCAAAAAATGCGCCAGCGAAAGCGTTTTGACGCCCCGCGCGGCGCGGCCTATCAAGCGCCGCTCCGGTCGAATGGAAAACGCCGACCAATCCACCAAACTCATGGGCGTCAATGGTTCGCGGATATTTGTCCGCAGGCGACCCGCTCGGTTGCGGCCTTTCCTAACCCGCGCCGCATTCCTCGCTGGACACATACCCGTCCCCAAAAGAGACAGAGCCTGTCCACAAAAGCGCGGCGCTTTTCCGGCCTAACCGGCCTTGCTACAATCGGCTCATCGAAGAGGAGGTTGCATGGCAATTGTACTAATCGCCGGCTGCGGCGATACGGGATCGGCGCTTGCCCGACTGCTGCTGCAAGCGGAACATGAGGTATGGGGTCTGCGCCGGGACGTGGACGCGTTGCCCCCTGGAGTTCGAGCGCTGCGGGCGGATTTAGGCAGGCCCGAAACGCTGACCGCGGTGCGGCGGGCCTGGGATTTCGTTTTTTACACGGCCGCCGCGAGTATCCGCACCGAAAAAGGCTACCGCGAAACCTATGTGCATGGATTGACCCATATCCTTGGAGAACTCGCCGCTTGCAAGACCCAGCCCAAGCGATTGTTCTTCACCTCGAGCACCTCGGTCTATGGACAGATGGACGGCGCCTGGGTAGACGAGCGTAGCGCCACTCTGCCCTCCGGTTTCTCCGGCCGCATCATGCTGGAGGCCGAGGGCGTGCTCAAAAATGCGATCCTTCCCGCCACCGCCGTGCGTTTGGCGGGCATTTACGGTCCCGGCCGCGACCGCATGCTCCGCCTTGCACGGAATGGGCTGCCTAACCCCACCACCGCAAAACAGTTCACCAACCGCATCCATCGCGACGACTGCGCGCGTTTGCTGGCCTTTCTCATGGACCATTCTCAACCGGCGCCGCTCTACCTCGGCGTCGACGACGAACCCGCCGCCTATCACGAGGTGCTTTCATGGCTTTGCGGACGAATGGGTATCACGCGCCCCGCCCCTGATGGCGCCGCCACCATCGGGCGCGGAAGCAATAAACGCTGCTCCAACCACCGCATCAAAAGAGCGGGCTTCACCTTCCGCTACCCCAGCTTCCGCGAGGGTTACGAGGCCATGCTGGATGCATTCTTAAAGACCCCGTCCCCCGACTAAACCAGACGCGGCCCGGCGAGGCTGTCGGGACCGGCCAAGGCTCGAATATAGGTAAACCCATGGGGTGGGTCGTGTTATATTTGACCCAACACGAAAGAAAAGGAAATCTCCCATGGAGTCGTACCCCCAAAAAACCGGCTCGCAAAGCGAACCCCTGTATCCAGCCGCCCAAGGCATCGATGTGTCCCATCATTCCGGTGATGTGGATTGGAGTGAGGTGAAGGCGCAAGGCATTGCCTTCGCCTTTGTCAAGGCCACCGAGGGGATGACCTTCGTGGATCCCAAATTCTCAGCGAACTGGTCCGGCATGGCGGGGGCTGGAATCCTTCAGGGCGCCTATCACTATTGGATTGTCGGGGACGACCCCCAAGCCCAAGCCAAAAATTTCATAGCCACCGTACCCCTCGCGAGGGGAGCGCTGCCGCCCGTTCTGGATGTGGAAAAGCCAGGAAACCAGTCGCCGCGAGCGCTTGCAGCCGATCTGAAGACCTGGCTTCGCCTGATCGAAGCTCATTACGGGGTCAAGCCGCTCATCAACACGGATCCCGACTTTTGGAATTCCCGAGTTCAGGCCGATTTCAGCGCCTATCCCCTTTGGCTTTCCAACACCAAAGTTAAAGTGCCGACATTGCCGGAAGGCTGGCGGTCATGGACATTTTGGCAATACGAGCAGAACGTGGCGCTGCCGGGCGTACCCAAGGGCGCGGACCGCAACCGATTCAAAGGGTCCCTGGCCGCACTGCACGATTTCCTCCGATTCTCCGTCCAAGAGGGGTCCTGACATGCCTTTCCCGGCCAAGGCCCCTGAGCCGATCGCTTGATATGCCGCCTGGCAAGCTCTCAACCGCCCGCCTGAGGCGGCTACTCGCAATCATTTGATGCATATGAGGCCGCGGGTACACCCTTACCCGTTGTATTTGAAAAAACCCGATCCCCCGCGGGATGGGGCCCCACGCCGAGCCGCCAACGCCAAACATTTGGAAGTTAACCATGACGCTATTCCTCTTGATCTGCACGCTGGGGTTTCAAACCGAAATAGAAAAGCTCGAATCCAGGCTGGGGGAGGCCGAGGGCCTTGAAAAAGCCCGCCTCTACTATGAACTGGCCGAGGCGAGCGAAAACTTTTCTCCTCAAAAGGCGGCCGAGTACGGTGAACTTGGTCTGGCGCTCGTACGCAAAATGGAACAGCGGGAGCTCGAGGCCAATTTGCTGGGAGGCCTGGGTTTCAACTACGGAAACCTGGGCAAATACCGCGAGGCGCTGGAGCATCAAAACGAGGCCCTGGCCCTGCGCCGCGAGTTGAAGAACGAGCCCGGCATTGCCAAATCGCTGAACAATATCGGCATCGTCTATTACTACCTGGGAAACGGCGAAAAAGCGTTGGAATATTATCTTCAGGCGTTGCAAATCCGGGAACGCTTGGGAGTGCGGCGCGGGATTGCCCGAACCCTCAACAACATCGGCCTGGTCTACCATAACCTCAACGACAATGAAAAAGCGCTGGACTATTACCACCGCTCCCTGAAGATCAAGCAGGAGCTGGGCGACCAGTTTGATATCGCCCGAACGCTCGGCAACATCGGCTATGCGCTCTTTTCCCTCGGTCGAATCGACGAGGCCATTGAATATCAGCTCCGCAACCGGAAGCTCAGCGAAGAAATCGGCTACGGGGCGGGCGTGGCCTACGCGCTGAACAATCTGGGTTCCATCTACGAACATTTGGGAAGGAACGACGAGGCGCTCGCCCAGTATCAAGGCGCCCGCCAGTACTACGAGGAAAGTGGGGATAGAAACGGCATCGCGCTGGCGCTGATATCGGAAGGTTCGGCCCAAGCCAGGTTGGGCAAAATCGAGGATGCCGTGGCCAGCGTTTCCCGCGCCATCGCCATCGCCGAGGAGATCCAATCCCATCCGCGTTTACGGGACGCCCACCAAACCCTCGCCGGGATATTCGAGACGCGGGGCGATTATCAAAAAGCGCTTCAACATCAAAGAGCATACGCCGCGGCCGCGGACGCCATCCTCAACGAAGAGAAATCGAAGAGCATCACGGAAATGGAGATTCGCTACGAAACCGAAAAGAAAGAACGGCGCATCGAATTGCTCACCAAAGACAAGGCCATCCAGGAACTGCGCATCCAACGCCAGCGTTTCCAGAACCAGGCGATTTTGGGTGGACTGTTTCTGGTAATGATCATTACCCTGTTGGTTTTTCTGAGATCCCGTGAAAAGCAAAAGGCGAATTTGCTGCTTTCCAAAAAGAACAGGCAAATCGAGAACAGCAACAGCGCGCTGGCATCCGCCAATCAGGAAATCCGTGAGAGCAATGAAAAGTTGCGCGCGGCTTACGCGGAAATGAAGACATTGGCGCGAATCGACCCACTCACCCAAATTGCCAACCGCCGCTCTTTTTTGGAGTCGGCCACGCGGGAGGCCCAGGCCTTCAGCCGGCATGAAACCCCGTTCGTCATCGCCCTCGCGGATGTGGATCACTTCAAGACCATTAACGACACTCATGGCCATGATGTGGGCGATTTTGTACTGGCCGAGTTGGCCCGTTTTCTGCGCGCCCATCTTCGCCAGGAAGATCTTCTCGGCCGCTGGGGAGGCGAAGAATTCATCTTCTTGTTCACGCGGGTGAACCAGGAAACCGGGTTGCGGATCACGGAAAAGCTGCGCGCGGCAATCGAGGCGCGGGAATTCACCTATAAGGATCACAGCATCCCTCTCCGGGTCACCTTCGGCCTCCGCGAGTTCGATGGGGGTGATTTAAAGGATTGCATCAAACAGGCGGACAATGCGCTCTACCGCGGCAAAGAAGAGGGCAGAAACCGCGTGGTGGAGGGCTGAGCGCGAAGGGCAGTTCCAGGGCGCAAACCTCCGGAAGAACCAGGGAGACCTTACATTTTGCCGCGACCGAAAGGAGATCACAGCCGCGGAGGTAAGCAAACCAATCCGCCATTTTCAACGTCCAATCCCCAAGAAATGCAATTGAGGGGGAGCGATATGGGGACGAATGGCAGGGCCTGGGTTTCATGGGCCGGCAGCCGCTTGCTGTTGGTTGCGCTGTTTGGATTTTGCGGATTGGGTTGGCCGTCCGGCCAGGAAAAAGAGGGCCCTTCCGCTCCGCCCGCTGTGGGGCCGCTCCGTGTTTCGCCCTGCGAAATGGAAGCTGTAGAAGGAAAGGCGCTGTGCGGGACTTTTCAAGTGTTCGAGAACCGAAAAGCGCGCGCGGGCCGGCGCTTGGACATTCATTTCACCATTCTCAAGGCCCTCGATGAAGAACCTGCGCCCGATCCCCTTTTTGTCATGGGCGGCGCCGCACAGGGTCCCACCCAATGGGCGGATTATTTCGCGCAGAAATACGCCAAGGTTCGCCAAAAACGCGATTTGGTGATGGTTGATCAGCGCGGCGCCGGCAAGTCCAACCCTTTGAATTGTGACTTTTTGGGGCCTGCCGACAGCCTGAAAACCCATGTAACCGAAATGTTGAACCCGGCATATGTCAAAGCCTGCCGCAAGGCTCTGGAGCGGCGGGCGGACCTGAGTCTCTACACCAACGCCATAGCCATGGACGACCTCGATGATTCGGGAGAATGCTTTCGCTCCCATTTTTCGGCTCATCCGCTGGGCGGGATCGTCCATTTTCGCTCGGTTTTCCCGAAAAAATGATAGGGACGGCCATTTGCTCACCGGCCCAGATCGTTCCTGGGTTTATAATCTAATTTAATTCGTTTGCATCCCCAACAGCCAAGGGTCCGGTCAGGCGGTAATTGGACCACGGCCGGTCCCGGCCTTGCCGGGAAACTAGATGTATGCCCACCAGATAGCCAATCAGAATTTTGTATTGGTCCGGCCGTCTTGGACCCGAGCCCAGGCTCTGGAAGTTTTGACCTTGGAACGGACCTCGCGAGTAGTTCTCACCGGCGCTCGCGCTTATCTGTTCTCGCGCGTGCAATTCCTTCAAATATTGGCCTCCCTCCAAGATTCCGACCAACTCTCCCAATGTTTCGCCTTGGGCGAACCGCGGCCGACCCCGGTGGTGGACGCATTCTCCGATGCGGAGGATATACCCGAGCGGGCAATCATACGGGCGGGCTCGGGAATATTGGGTTTCTACGACGCCGCGCTTCCCGATCCGCCCCGGGTCGAGCGGCGTGACAGGGACTCGGACAACCTACAGGCCCAGTCCTACGCGCTTTCCGCTGATTTTCCCGATTTCGTGCGATTGGGGGGCGCCCACTCGCTACTGGTTTCTATGGTTCGGGCCGTGGGGGAGCAAGACAGACTGTCCCCTTCCCACGACGAATTATCGGGAGTAGAGGTCGTGGTGCGGGTGCTTCACGGATTCGAAATCCTGGAGCCCTTCGAGGGCGTATTGCCTCCGCCAAATCATGGGGAATCCCTACCTTTACAATTTAAGCTCAGGGCCACCGACGCGGGCCTGGGAATGGTCAGGATATTCGCTTTCTACAAGGGCGCGCCGCTTACGGCGCTCACCCTAACCGCGACCATCACCGAATCGGAAGTGGTTCTAGGCCCTTCGAAAGCGCGGGAAGCCCAATTCCCCGCGGAACCAGTTTCGGAATTACGACCGGATTTGACGCTGCTGGTATTGGAAAACCAGACGTCCCAACCCAATATTCGCTTCCTTCTCTCCACCGGGGACGAGGACTTGAAGTTACATTTCCGGCGATTAGGGCCTCTCTCCCTGGGCTCGGCCTCCGTTTTTTTCAGCCGGTTCTACGAGGAACTTGCCTGCCTGCCATGGCATCGCAAACCCGAGTGGCCCGGTATCCAGAAGCGATTACAGGAGATGGGGCTTACATTGCGAGAGAATTTTTTACCCCCGGAACTGGAACACCTTTTAACAACCCATCGCGCGCACATCGCATCGATGCTGATCCTTTCGGAGGAACCCTGGGTGCCCTGGGAACTTTGTTTCCTTCCGGCCGAGAACGGTTTCTTGTGTGAGCGAATTCCCATGACGCGGTGGATACCCGGCATCCCGGAGCGGTCCCAATTCACGCTAAACCGGATGGGCCTAATTTTCCCGAATGACTCCGGCCAGGCGCATGGCCCGGAGGAAGAGCGCTTCCTTCGGCTGTTTCAAAAACAGGGAAGGACGATCGAAAGCCTGGGCGCGGACTTCCACGCGATTCGACAGGCATTCAAACGCGGAGTATTCGACATGCTGCATTTCGGCGTCCACGGCCGCGCGAACCGAACGGGCTTCGAGCCCTGCGACCTGGTCTGCGAAGACGGAAAATTCCTGTCTCCCACGGACATCGCCGGAACCCTGACCCGGTTGGGGCGAGCCCATCCTCTCGTCTTCATGAATGGTTGTCACACGGCCAGACAGGAGAGAGGGCCGCTGGGAAATACTGGCTGGCCGCAAAAGTTCATCGAGGCGGGAGCCAGTGCTTTCGTGGGCGCCTATTGGTCGATCACCGATGACTCGGCCTATCATTTTTGCAAGGCATTCTACTCCCGGCTGTTCGCGGGCCAGCCCATTGTCCAGGCAATGTTTCAGGCGCGGCGCGACCCGCGCATGAGAGGTAACCCTTCGCGGTTGGCTTACACGGCCTATGCCTTCCCGTTTGCATGCCTGCGCCCGGATTCCGCGGCGGGAGAAAAAAAGTCCTGAAGAGTAGCGGCTGACTCGATGCGAACGGAAACCCTGGCATTGTCTCAACTATTTTTTGTGGATAAGATCTATTCAGGAATTTTTTATTTGTTCGGTTTTTTCAATTTCACGCGACTCTTAGTGAATCCCAGCTTACCAATCAACCGGCCGCATATCCGTGGCGCCGCGAGGGAACACCCATGAAGAAGGAGCAATGGATCGAGCTCATTCAGACGGTTGAAACCGCATCGGAGCTTTCACCCGAAAAACGGGCCCCCTTCCTGGAACGCGCCTACGCGGAAGACCCCAGCCTGCGGCGCGAGGCCTTGGCCATGCTCGAATCTCCGGAGGATTTGGACCATTTCCTGGATAAACCGGTTTTGGAGTCTTTCTCCGAACTGATGACCACGATCTTCCAAAAGGAAAACCCGGCGGCAGAACCGCACCCCGAGCGCATCGGCAACTTTCGAATTCTCGCCAAGATTGGGGAGGGCGGCATGGGCAGCGTATTTCTAGCCCGGCAGGAAACTCCAGTCAAGCGCAACCTGGCGCTCAAGGTCATCAAGTCCGGCATGGGCTCCAAGGAGGTTTTGGCGCGTTTTGCAGGCGAACACCAGGCCCTGGCCTATATGGACCATCCCAACGTGGCTCATATTTTTGAGTCGGGCATCACGGAGGGCGGTCTTCCCTATTTCACCATGGAATATTTTCCAGGCCGGCCCATTACCCAATACTGCAAAGAGGAAGCCCTTTCGCTTAAGGCTTGCCTGGAGCTTTTTTGCGAAGTTTGCGCGGGCGTACAACACGCACATCAGAAGGGTATTATCCACCGCGATTTGAAACCTTCCAACATTTTGGTCATGACCCGGGATGGTCGACCCGTGCCCAAGGTAATTGACTTCGGAATCGCCAAAACCATAAGCGGCGCATCCCTTTCGGAGCATTCCCTACACACGGATGTGGGCGTTTGGCTGGGCACCCCGGTCTACATGAGCCCGGAACAGGCGGGTCAGGCAGAGTCGGATATCGATACGCGCACCGATGTATACGCCTTGGGCGCCCTGCTCTATGAAATTTTGGCAGGCGTCCCGCCATTCGATCCCCAAAAATTGCAGCAAGCTTCCATTCTAGAAAAGCTGCGCATTATCGGACACGAAGAACCGCCGCCGCCCAGCGCACGCCTTGTCAACCTCCCAGCCCAACATTCGTGGCGGACCGACAAGACCTTGAAGGGCGACTTGGACCAGATCGTCATGAAGGCCCTACAAAAGGACCCCAATAAGCGTTATGGGACTTCCATGGAATTGGCCGGCGACCTGAGCCGCTATCTAAACCATTTACCGGTCAGCGCCTCTCCGCTTGGAAGAACCTACCAACTGAAGAAATTTATCCGGCGCCATAAAACCTGGGTTGCCGCCTCCCTGTTGATCATCCTGACCCTGATGATTGGGGGTACGGTCTCCACACTTTTGTACTTCCAGGCCGTGGCCGCCAAAAACCTGGCGGTTGAGGAAAAAGAAAACGCTCTTCGTTCCGAGGAAAACATGCGCGCGGTTCAGGATTTCCTGATCGAGGCGTTCGGAGCCGCGAATCCCCGCTACAACCTCAATGCGCGCGATGTTTTGCTGGTGGATCGGCTGAATCTTGCCAAGGATGAGTTGGAGGGACGTTTTTCGGGAAAACCGGAGCTCTACGCATCGTTTGCCCTGGCGCTCGGGCGGACCTACCTGGAATTGGGCATGTACGGTCCCGCGGAGGAGTTGCTGTACCTTGCTTATGAAAAATTGGCCGCGCAATTCAGCGAAGATCATTTGCAGGTCATGGAAGCCCGCATCGCATTGGCCGGCCTCAATATTTACCAGGGCGATTCCGAAGAAGCGGCGTTCCATTATCTGAACATTCTCAGTGCCTCGGAGACCCTTCCGGCAATTGATGATCCGCGGTCCGCCACTCGTAGGAAACTGGTGTTGCGGGCCCAGAGAGGGTTGGCCGACACCCTCCGGATTAGGGGCGAATACGCCAAGGCAAACGCCAAGTACCGCGAGGTTTTGAAACGGCAGCGAAGCTTATTGGGAGAGCATGATCCCGATATCGCACAGACCATGGTCTCCCAGGCGCTCGCTCTCAAACGTCTGGGCCAATACGAGGAAGCCAAAGACCTCTTGATGACCGCCCTAAACATGCAGAAAATCCACAATGGCGAGGAGAGCTTCGAGGTCTTATCCACACTCAGCAATCTCACCAAGCTGCTGATCGAAATTCGCGATTACCAGCAAGCCGCCAAACACAATGAATTTATCTTGAACATGCGCCTTCGGTATTTAAAAGAGGATCATCCCCTTACCCTACACGCCTTACACGACCACGGACTGATCCTGCATGGCCTGGGAAACCTGGAGCGCGCGGAAGAAATGATTCGCCGGGCATGGAGGGAACGAACCCAGGCTCTCGGCAAATTACACCAGGATAGCCTGGCGTCCATGGGGTTGCTGGCGATCATTTTATGCC
>JBGTRP010000159.1:0-11096 GCA_041940685.1 Acanthopleuribacteraceae bacterium | reverse complement strand
CGAACGATGTCCGACCTGTACTTTCCGTGGCGGAATAGCCATCGACGCTGCTCACTGAGATACCGAATCGTTGAGCGTTCCTTGTTGTCCAAATTTCGGGGCAGTACAATCGGCTGCCCGATCGCCAGAAGCCATTGGTCTCGTCAAAGTACATACCGGCATATCTCACACCAGGCAAGTTTTGGGGCGCAGGCAAGGGGGTCAGCCAATCGCCGTAAAGGCTATATTGCGGTTTGGCCAGAATCTGGCCTTGGTTATCTGTGACCACCCGGGTACTCTGTTGGTAGTCTTCAAAATAATACCGAACCTCATCTTTACCGTGAGGCCTGATCACATGAGAACAAACGAGCCCGTTGGGCCCGGATACCATTTTGTTTACCCACACCTGTTCGCCGTTCATCGTTTCCAGGAATATCTCCGGGGAAAACCAAATCAATTCCGATCCTTCCGGTCCGGACCTGCACAAGGGAAGTTCTTCATCTAGGTAAATCAGCCTCCAGTCCCCAATCTCAACCGGCCGTCGTAGGCTATCCCATTGAAGCTTCCGTTTATTATTTGGCTGCTGGATCCTATGCACCAACCCATCGGTATAGTGGGTTTGAAAAACCGTTTTTCCCTCTCGCTCTCCTCTTAGGGCCTGGTCACCCCTGTACGAAACCGTCAAACCATTTTTATTTTCCAAATTACCACCAGCACTAAAATCAAAATTTGCCTGGCCAATGATGGTACCCGAACTATCCTCGGTCACCTCACGCACGAGCCGATTGGATGGTGAATAAACAAAATTCCGAGACAGTTTTTCAAGAACATCTTCCTCGAATTCCAATAGGCCAAGGTTGTTGTAGCCATAATTTTTAGCCAACACGGGATGATTGTCGGCGCCTCTCAAGCGCAAAGAACGAAGGGTGTGGTCGTTAAAAAAGTTCTGGCTGGCCACCATGCCGTTGCCATAGGTCGTCTTTCGCGGCTGGCCTGAAGCGGTAAAATCGCCATAACTCATCCAGGCCAGCAACGCTCCCTTTTCTTCGGCTCTCAATTCCTGTTTGGACAGCCATCCTCCATCCGCATAGGTTTGTTCCAACACCACACCATCAGGATACGTCTCCCGGTGCAACATATCCCCCAGCGTATAGGCTCGCTCCATCGACCATGACCGACTGCCGATCTCGATTTGCGATAGCGTGAGGTTCCCTCGTGGGTCGTAACCGCTGCCGCGTGCATGGCCGAGTCCGTCGCTGACCCGGCCTAACCGACCCAGGCTGTTGGGTAACGCCTCTACGTCCCATTCCAAATCGATCCTTCCCTCATCGCTTTGGATTTCGATTTCCCTGTCCAACAGATCGAAGGTCCGGGTGACCTTTCGGCCTAACCCATCGGTGACCACCACCTTCGGCTCCTTGATATCCGCCATCGCTTCATAGGATTCCAACAGGGTGGCCTTGCCTGATTCGGTATGGGTCTTGGTGTATTTGGTTAACCGGTTCAGGCTGTTGTAGGTAGCCTTATGCACGATCCCAGCCGGCGTCGTGATTTGGCACAGATTGCCCAGATCGTCGTATTCATATTGTGTCACCTCGCCCTCGCCGTTGATCATTTCAACAATATGCAGTTGCCCCTCGATTGCTTTTGACTCGACACACTCCTCCCGCTTCTCATCCGTGCCCGGTGCTTGGATCCGCTTCGCACGGGTCAGGCTTTCGTAGGTCACCTCCACCACCCACTCCCGATCGTCCTCCAAACGCCGGGTCAGCTTGATCTCGTGGTTGTACGCGTCGAATACTTTCGTTTGCCAATGCTTGCCCTCCCCTTTGAAATAGGGCAGGCTCTGCCGTACCACGTTCCCGCGCGAATCGTAGGCTTGATCGATGCACACCGGTTTGGCTTCCCTCTCTTTTCCCTTTCCCTCCTCGTCTTGCTTGGTTTTTATTTCCGTGTGGATCAAGCGCAACTGGCCGTCATAGGTTTCATGGCTCTCTTGCCACAGATCTTCCCGCTCGTCGATGAGGGTCTCTTCCACCACCTCTAACACGCCCTTTACCGACCAGCTCCGGCAACCCACCTGCCTGGGCCTGCCCTCGTTATCGGGGACCGTCCAGTCTTTTATCAATCCAAAACCGTCCAGGGTTCGCGTTTGCTCGTGCCCATTCTCGTCCACCTCATGAACGACCACACCGAAAAAGCCGTCCTGTTCCATGTGGGTCGACAGCGAGGTCCCGTGTTGGTTTTTCGGGCTTTGTCGGTCATAGACGTGGTTGGGTTCCAGCTCGCTTCGGGTGTACTCCGTTTCACCACCGAAATGGCCCACTTCCTTCACCAGGTTGCCGTCCTCATCGTAGTGCTTTTCAACCTGCCACCAAGCGTCCAGGCTCGAATCCCACTCTTCTTCTAATACCGGTGTCAAGTGTCTATCGTGGTAGGTTACCTTCCGGTGCCACAGGCGTTGTTGTCCTTCGGCATCCTTGGTCAGCTTGGTTTCCAAGGGTTCCCATTGTCCGCTTTCCACCGGATCGGCATCGTAAACATGGTGTTGGTAACGCGGTGGTTCAGTGGTCGTGTCGTAGCGGGTTTCCAGGACCCGATTGTCAAACTCGTCATAAGTCATCAAGCGACGGTCGGTGAAATCCAAGCTGCCCAAATAGTGGTTTTCCCGCTTTTGTTCCATCAGCAAAACATGAGATACACCCGCCGCCCAACCCGGTGCATGCGGGCTGGCCCGCCAGTCATAGGTCACCCACTCCATCAACGGAACAAGCCGCCACCGCCACGGGCTCGCCGGATCTTGGTCTGCCAAACAACGCCGTTCCATCCATTCGACCCGGCCCGTCATGGGATAGGCTTGATGGTAGGCCCTCAGCTCCGCCACGCCACTGTCCTCTTCCCAATTGAGCACGTATTGGAAGCCCTCGAATCCCCGGCCCTGGGTATGGATCCGACCATTGAGGTAACCCAACCGTATGGTGTAGTGGGTCTCTTGTCCCGCCCGTGGATAGTCCCGCCGGGTTTTGGCTACCCAACGGGGCACCCTGAGCGGGATGCTGCCGGTGGCCCGCGCACCGGCCAGGGTATTCACCTGTCCGGCTAACAACTCAAATGTCCCCTGGGATGCCCGCCGGTTGGTGCATCCGGCCAGTGGGTAATCCTCCTCCCGCGGTGAATCCACACCCATCACGCGGGCCCATTCCCCACCCGGAACCGTTTCAGCCACGGGTGCATACTCCATTTCTACCCGTTCGCCCAGACCGTTCTCATAATGGGTGATCAGTCCCGGAATCATTCTATTTTGATTGACCAGGGCCTGGACCCGCAGGTTGAGCCCATCTTCTGACATGAAAAACAGCCCGCTCATCGATGTCCCCTGAAATCCATTGCCCATCAAACGACCATTTCGGGGCAGCCGGGATAGGCTGGGCGAGGCCGGCCGTTCGCAAAACCCGGCGCCCGTACTTCCGAACACCCGCGCCTCGGTTTTGCCCGCGGTTTGCCGCAGAATCAGGATCTCCGGGTAGAAACCGCCGCCAATGTTGACCGGCAATATCTGGGGATAATAAGAGCCCGCTTCACCCGCATCCTGGGTGGCCACCAGTTTCAAACGCTTACCGGTGCTGATCAGGCCGTGTAGCTCTAGCCGGTGGATGCGCGTCACACACACCAAATCACTCAAACCATCGTTGTTGAGATCCAACGGCAGAAACAGGGTACCGCGATGAAAGCGTTTGTCGGCGGGTAAAAAGGCCTTTTCAATTTGGACAAATCCTCCGTCTTCGTTCCAGCGGTAAAGGTTTCCGATCGCTTTTTCTCCCTGGCCATCGTGATGATAGGTCACCACCAAGAGTTCGCTCTTGCCGTGGCCGCTGAAGTTTCCGAAGATCATCGGACCCCCGAAAGACTCATCGGTGAGGGTCTCGCCCCCCTTCATTGGCATGAATTGAAGCCTGGCCGCATCGTATTTGATTGCCACCAGGCGAAGTTTGCCAGTTTCTTGCAACCCCACCACCAACTCCGGTACCCCGTCGCCGTCGATGTCGGCAATGCCAAGATGGGAGGAAAAATGTAATCGATCCGGACCACCCCCACCCGGAATTCCTTGTTCCACACCCAGATCGCCATCCGCGTCGCGGCTTAACCGCATACAGGTGAAACGAAAATAGCCGCGATCGTTTTCCAGGTATAACAGGGATTCCCTGCCTGTATTTTCATAATCGAAAGAGAGAATCTGACCCCCGTGCGGCAGACTGGCACTGGCGGCTTCCTGTTTGAAAACGCCATCCGGGTTTTGGCTATACACCACCAACCTCAAGAAGCGCCGGTCCTCGGTCTTGTCCGGTACGATCAGACTATCCCGACCCTCCGACCCGAATTGGCAACTGGTAAATCCAGATTCGCGCCATTCCACCGCCGTACCCGTTACCGGGTCCGGATCGCCATAGACGTCCGTGCCCGTCCCGCTCCAACCGATGCCCTGTGGTGGCAGGCATTGGCCCTCTTCATCTTCCACGCTCACTGAGACCAAATGGTCCTGAAAATCCATTTCCTCATACGCAAAGCGATACCGCAGCCGACAGCGCCGTTTCCCACCATTCCCGACGGCCGAGACCTCAGCGGCCTGCCACATGGCGATGGTGTCAATGACTTGAGTTTGGGTGAAGACATAACCGCCGGCGCAACGGGTCACAGGGTGGACCAGGTCGCGGTAATGGAAGCATATTTCCCGTTGGGGATCGCGTTGGCTATGCGTGGTTCCCGTATAGAGAATCCGCTTCAAATACACCTGGTGGTTCTGGTGATCCTCCCGGTATTCATAGCGGACGGTCAACCCACTGGGAGAGGTGGTTTGGGTGAGGTACCAGGCCAAGGCCGAACCGCCCTTCTCGCCCCGCAGCGCCTGACCGAACTCACGCATTTGCCTGTCACGCGTGGTTTGGGTAAACCCGGTTGGCCCAACTTCTCCCTCCTCATACCAGGGTTCGACCCGATCGAATTGCAAGGTCTCGCCGGTATACACGGCGCCGGGAGTCCCGTAGCGGCCCGATCGGGCCACCAGCCTGGAGCCGTCCAAAGCAAAGCGGTCGTCGTCATCGAACTGAATCCCACCCGGCTCGCCGTCGGGGTCGATCTGGCGGGGAACCCGTTCGATCCTGCTCCACCCCTGTAAACTGGAAAAAGCGCCGAAGGGTCCGAATCCCAGGCCACCGCCGAGCAAAAGGACCAAGTCGAGCTCGCCTCCCACATTGCTTTTAGGAGTCATCAACGGGATGGAGAGCACCACTGACCCGTCCGGATTGGGAACCAATTGACCCAGGCATGCTTTAAAGCCTTCCAACCCACTCATGAGCCCCCCAAGTATTTCTCTTGGTCCTCGATTACTTGTTTTAGATCGATACTGATGTTAATAGAAAACCTATAATGATCAGGGTATTTGGTTGCATTGCTGTAGATTATTCTATAATTGAGCTTGTATTCCTTCGGATTAGAAAAGCCTGCCAGGTCCACGCCTACTGAGGATGAATAATTTGCGACTTTCCTGCCAGAATTACTGAACTGGTAGGTGAAGGTAGAGTGGGTTTCAAAATCAAAATTAGAATAAGATGGTGGGTTGGGAAAAGGCTTTACTTTTCTCCAGCCGAAAAATTTTTTATCAAAAACCATTGACAGCCAAGAATCCCACTGGGAAATGGGGTTCCAATGTTCATTTTGGTGATAAATCCAACGATTTTCATGTTTGTCCTTACCCTGTTCATTGACCCCCCAACCCGGCAACTCTATCACCTGATTTTTTTGAGCTACCCAAACAACATCTTTTAGGCCGCTATCTTTAATCAATATTCTCATTTCAAGCCTAAGGCTTGTTTGAATCGGGGATAGGGAAACACCAGGTGATTTACTTTGTTTAACGGGTTTTATCTTTGAAGTTTCTTGAATAGAGGTTTCAATCGTGTGCTGCTTCATGAAACGAAGATCCGGGTGGTTATTTACGAGACCCGGATGCCGTGCGGTTCCGGATTCTACCAGGTATACCTGGTAGCGGTTTTTGTACCCACCACCATTTTCAAGGTAAATATAGAAAAATAAATTTTTTTCTCCACTACACCACTGCGTTCTTTGAGGTTGCTTCTTCCAGGACAATGGGGCTACTCCGGTTTTGTATGAAATAGAATGCTGCGATACGATGGCATATTTCGCACCGTAGGGAGGGATTAAACTCTCCATGATTTCCGCTTCGTGTTGGGAAAATTCGATGAGCTTATTTACCATATCGAGGTCTTGCTCGGACCGGGTCGGGCTCTGGACCGGCAATTCAATGGCATTTTCTTTTGGGCTCACTTCAGGTTTTCGACCAGGAGCCGCATATGCTGAGTGAGACCCATCCCGGTCTGGCTGGATATTCACGGCTAGACATTGTGTGTAGGGAACGCGATGCCCTTGAAAGAGCACTTTCGGTTTTCTAATTGCCATGAGCCCATTCGTTTTGGGGCAGGAAACCCCAACTTCATTGGCAAAAACCTCGCCGGTTTTCTCGTCGGGATTGTGAACCGCAACCGTTCTACCAGAATTCAAATACTGCCGAAGGCATTCCGTGGAGACTTGATCCCTTTGGCAAAGCAATACATCATATTGGGAGTTCACATCCTGCGCGTTAAAAAGACGAACCTTAGATTGGGAGCGCAAAGTTTTCAAAAATGATGGCTCGATTTCTCCCAAAACCTTGATATTTAACATGAAAAGGAAGCCTATACTTAGTTTTGACCTTAGTATGGATTTGTTTTAAGAATGTGGGTGAATATACTCCTTAGAACTAGGATCTGGGGATCCTTCAGAAAAATTTCAACCCAATACTGATTCTTGTGATTTTTGATTTTCTCTTATATTAAATAATTTGTATGAAAAAAGCAACTATAATTTTTGTATGCCCCGCAGCTTCAAATGGGTGGCCAGAGCCAACTAGACAGCCTAAGCGACCATATATTGCTATTGGCAAAAGAGATCACAGCCTTTGCCAAGACCTTACGTCGGTTATGAAAACCTGATCAGCATTAAAAGCATCGCAAGCGCAAGGTCAAAAGATAGGCCAGCCAACCTGATGTGGATTGGGTTTTTGGCTGAAGCCCGGATTCCACCGCGCCCCGCAGGGCATATTCGGGGTGGAGGAACCCTTGACGTTGATCAAAACTCTCGCGCTGTGGAAGGAATTTTCCCAGGCCTCCAAGTTGAAGTTCCAAATAGCGTTGCTTCTGATTCAGGACGCCAATATCGATTTACCAACTCCAAATGGACAGGATCTTTCGATAAAATAGATATTTAAAGGCTGTCCTATCAAACTGGGATGCCGGATAGAATTCGGGAAAGATGCAAGGCGTCGGCTACAGTTCGAACACAAAAAGCAAATTCATTTGCCTACAAAATGACTACAAAACTAAAATTTATGATGTGTAATCGCGCTAAAACTGGTACGCCCGGAGGGATTCGAACCCCCGACCTCCGGATTAGGAATTAGACTAACAAAACACTCCACCATAGTCAAACACAATGCACCACAATGGTTTACATGTCATTTCGGGGGTTTCAATTATGGTGGATTGTGGTCCATTATGGTGGTTTTTGTTCCGTCACTGGACCACCAGTGGACCACGGACCTCCGGATCTTTTGTCCTAATCCGGATCTCCCCTGTCTCACTTTACAATTACTAGGATTAAATATCCGAGTGTCTCGGACCTGCATTCTTCATGACCTATTTCGGGTTTCTTGGTCCATGTGGACCCGCTGGGTTTGGCTTCATTCATTCCGCGTTGAGGCGCATATGAGGGGATTTACCTCTTCATCCCATTTTGGGGGGAGAGGGGGCAGCTCATGACGGCGTTGGCGAAATTGCATCAACCCAGCCTCCCTGGGCTTTCCGCTCCAAAGGCGGGAAAAACATCCATCCGTAAACGCCTGATCGAGAACGTCCAAGACCCAGCGCTCTCGGATTGGGCGAAGTCCTATCCTACACAATTGGAGCTATTCACCGTGCATTCCGATATTGAGAAACCAGCGGGCGCGTACACCCGCCTTTTCGAGTTTTGGTCCACCATCCCCGTGTTCTACCAGGGAAAGCAACCTCGCGTGGAGGTGCCCGAACTTGAGTTGGAAGGCCTGCCCGTGTTGCATCGGGTCTTTGAGCATGCCGGACGACGGTACTACCTCGAAATCCATCCGGCCAGGCTGGACGCTCCCAAGGGTCGAAAGGGTAAGCCGCCCCGGCAACCTTTTCGCGAATACTATCCCGGTCCGCGGGAAGAGCTGATCCAGGATACCCTCATAAAGATGTTGGCCGAGGACCAGGGCGCGTTCATGGAAACAGCGAAGAAGAAACCTTCCGCCGGAGTGGTGTTTACTCTGTACGCGCTTCGGCAGCGCCTCAGAAAGGCTGGCCATACCTTCTCCTATGGCGAACTTCGAGACGCCCTCTCCATCTGCCGTCGAACCACCGTGGTGATCCGCGATGCCAATGGGCAAACTCTTTTGGATAGCTCTTTGCTGGCGGGCCTGGGTCTTTCCACCGGCCAGGATACAAACTGCTTTGCACTCTTCAACCCACTCGTGACGCGAGCTCTGGAGTCAGGTGGTTGGCGGTTGCTGAACTACGACACCAGCATGCGGCTGCGCCGGTTCATGTCCCGTTGGTTGTACAAACGTCTTGCGGTGCGCTACCGCCAGGCTGCGCCCGACCAGCCCTACTCCTTCTGGCTCACGACCATGTTGCGCGACAGTGGCGCAGGTTCTTATGGAAACTTTCGCAAACAGGTTCGCGACTTCGAACTTGCCCTGGCCGAGTTGGAAGCGCGAAATGTCATTCGGTCCAATTGGCGAGTCTTAAAAACGGTGACCCATGCGCCCAACAGTCCGAGAAAAATCCAGGATGTCAAATACCACCTGACCGCGACCGAGGAATTCCGGCAAGAGATCATGCGTGGGAACTTTCTCCAGGCTCGCGTCCGGCGTCAACTCCCATAAGAAACTCAACTGAAAACTACGCCCGGTTTTCCCCTCCTGATCCGGAGGGAGAAGACCGGGCTTTTTTATGGAATGAGTGCTCAACAGTGACGAGGACGGACCTAGTAGATTGGTTAGGTTTGACTCCCGCATGGTGAGGTTTGACTCCCGGTAAGCCCATTTTTGGAGCCAAAAATAGTTAGGTTTGACTCCCGGTAGGCGCGAATGGAGCTTGACCCATGGTGAGGTTTGACTCCCGGTAGCACCGATCTTGGGCCAAATTGGTTAGGTTTGACTCCCGGTCAAAGAGGGATTTGCACTGAATTTGTGCAATATTTGAGGCCGTTGGTTAGGTTTGACTCCCGGTAAGCGCTAAGTCCTTTGTTTCCAGTATACGATCTAAGATATTTATTTCCAGATAATTACGCCAATTGGTTAGGTTTGACTCCCGGTCGCTGAACAACAGAAAATGCGCAAGATCAATAAAATCAACAACTTACATCGAAAAAATTTTCTCGCCAGGCCTCTTAACCCTTAACCTTTTCTAAGAATATTAACCAGGGGGTACACACCAGAGCGGGATGGGTTCGGTTAGCTTTCCGATTCGGTAAAGGGAACCACCACCTAAGGGCGATCTTGGGTCTGGTTTCCAAACCTCGATTCACACGCCGAGGCAGCCCTCTCTTTTTCCGTTGATGGCAGGAGCGGACCCGCGGGCATCCTTCCAAACGCCATTGAACGTTGGTGGGTAGCGCGCGAGAAAAATGCCGTCCGAAGGTTGAGAATGGTTCTCAGCATTGCCACCTTCCCGATTCGCACCGAGGGCTCTCACAAGGCGCCTTCCTACCCAAAACCAAACAAGTGAGGGCAAGATACCCAGGATCAAGGAAACCAACGGGCAATTGCAGAAGTGCCCCAGCAAAATAGCCCCACTCCTAATGGGGTGTGCTCTTAATCCTGATTCTACCCGGCTGGAGCACAACAAATCGGCCGATCAGCTTATGGCCCATTTTTTCAACCAGATGAATGAGGGAGTGGCGGAGGTCGTTCCTGCTACCGGTGGGATACCGGATATATATCACACCGGCTGTTTCACTTGCACCGGCGAAAACCAATTGACCGAAATCCCGATCCTCGGTAAGGAGCACGCGGGCCTCGTGATTTGCTAGCTCTGAGACCTGGACATCGGTAGCCCCAGGCATCTCTTCCGCGATCGCCTTGACATCATATCCCGCCTGGCGAAGGCCCTTTACCAGCCAAAAATCACAGCACTCATCGGCGAGGAAACTGGGCTGCTTCATCACTTGGAGGCGGATTCTAAAAAGATTGATTCCTCATGAGCAAGAGAATCCGCGGCATAGGCCATGGCCGCTCGGATTCCCTCTTTGGAGAGCGTGGGATAGGCCGCCAGAAGTCCCTCTTCCGTGGCGCCCTCGCTCAATTTGCGTAAAATCAGCTCAACCGTAATTCTGGTTCCGCGGATGACTGGTTTCCCCATCATGATTTTTGGATTGACTTCGATCAAATCAACCAGGTTCACGGCACGCTCCTTTGCTCTCATCACCACAATATATCATAAGGAACCCATGATACGCGTATCTCTCAATGAACCTACTTGTTGGCGATTTGGTTGCCGCAAGCTCGTTCACGCAATCCCTTCTTCGTAAATCTGTCATGCAGGTCCCTCAAAAGCTCTCAACCAGGTTTTCTCAGGGCTTCGATCGCCTTGCCGTTGTGGATGAAACTATCTCCTAGCGGAGTTCGTCCTGATTTCGGGCTCGGTTTAGAGGCATGGCCGGTAGTTTTCGATCGGGTTGATGAGGACGGTCGGAAGCAACAGTAGCTACCCAAAAAAACTCCTTCTTACTCAAAACCAATCAAGAGACGGTATCCTTTCACGAAGCTGGCTTCCTATCATTTCCTTTTACGGGCAGCGCCCCTTTTCCATCCTGGATTCCCGCGGCCTGTTTTCCTCGTGGCTTCATCCAAGGCGCCTCCTTGCTCGGCTCCCTTTCATTGGGCCAAGATAGCGCCGTCAGCCCGGCTAATGGGTCAAGTACAAATACGGTTTCCCTGCGGGACCCTCCGCATTTCTACTGGACCCGCCGGCCCGCCGTCGCCTCGG
>JBGTRP010000158.1:0-11223 GCA_041940685.1 Acanthopleuribacteraceae bacterium | reverse complement strand
ATGGCCACGCGGGTCATTTCACGGATTCGCCAACAATGTGGGGTTGAGCTGCCGATTCGGGCCATTTTCGAATCGCCGACCATCGCCGGACTCGCGCAACTCGTCTCCCTTGCCTTGCCTGAAAGTAACCCCAGCAGAAACCAGGGTGATGGCGAAATGTTGCTCCAGGCCGATGACCGGCTCTCGCATTTGCCGCTTTCCTTCGCACAACAACGGCTGTGGTTCATCGACGCCCTGGAGCCGAAGAACCCGGCCTACAACATGCCGATGGCCCAATCGATGCTTGGTCCTTTGGATGCGGCCGCGCTAGGGGACGCTTTGGACGCTCTGGCCCAAAGGCACGCAACTCTCCGCACGAATTTCGTGGAGTTGGACGGCGAACCAGCCCAAATCATCCGCGATCGGATGCCGCCCTCATTCAGCCTCATTGATCTGAGCGGATTGGCCGAACTCCGGAGAGAAAAGGTTGCGGATGCGCTTGCCGTTCGCGAGGCGCTTTTGCCTTTCGACCTGGGCCGGGATCCCCTGGCGCGCTGTATCCTGTTGCGCCATGACCCTTGCCGCCACCTGTTCCTGCAAACGCTGCATCACATTATTGCCGACGGCTGGTCGCTGGGCATCTTCACGCGGGAGCTACGCCTATGCTACCGAGCAATTACTCTCCAGGAACCCCACGGATTACAAGAGTTACCCCTCCAGTACGGGCATTTCGCCAAATGGCAACGACGGTTCCTCACGGGCGCGGAGCTGGATCGCCAAATGCGGTTCTGGAAAGAACATATCGGCGTCAGTCCTCCGGCGCTGGAGCTACCCACGGACTTTCCCAGGCCCAAACATCAGACCTTCCGGGGAGGATTGAGGGGCTTCACGCTTTCAAGCCGACTCGGAGCAAGGGTGAAAACCTGGAGCCGCAAACGCGGCAGCACGCCTTTCATTACCCTGCTCAGCGCCTTTTTCGGCTTGTTGAGCCGTTACACCCGCCAGCAAGACCTGTTGGTGGGTACGCCCATCGCCAACCGCAACCGCGAGGAGATTGAAGGGCTGATCGGGATGTTCGCCAACACCCTGGTGCTGCGGGCAAACTTTGCCGATAACCCCAGTTTTGAAAAGTTGCATGACCGGATCCATGACCACACGCTCACCGCCCACGCGAATCAGGACCTCCCCTTTGAAAAACTGGTTGAAGAGCTTCAACCCCACCGGGACACCAGCCGCAACGCGCTTTTTCAAACCATGTTCATCTTTCAGAATGAGCCGCGCGAGGAGGATGCCTGGCCGGGGTTACGCCTCCAACAAAAACCCATCCAACGGGATGTAACCCTATTTGACCTAACCCTCGCCATCCAGGAGCGAAGGACCGCGGGCCAACCGGAGCTGGCCGGAAGCCTGATATTCAATCGGGACCTCTTTGAGGAGGCGACCATAGAAAGAATGGGCGGGCATTTCCAAAACCTGCTCGCAGGATTCATGGACGCACCCCAAAAACCAATCGGCAGCCAGGAGCTCTTGACCGGGGAGGAGCGCTACCGCATGTTGGTGACCTGGAACGACCGGCTGCTTGCCTACGACGAGAACCGGCTCCTGCATCAGGGATTCGAGCTCAAAGCCCGGCAGACGCCCAACTCGCCCGCTCTGTTCCATGAGGGCCGGAGTCTTTCCTATCGGCAGCTCAACGCGCGCGCCAATCGCCTTGCCCATTATTTGCGGCAACAGGGCGCGGGCCCCGAGGCGCGAATCGGCATCCGCATGCGGCGCTCCCCTGAGATGGTGATCGCCCTTTTGGCCGTGCTCAAAGCCGGCGCGGCCTATGTGCCGCTGGACCCCAACTACCCCGCGGAGCGCGTGGCCTATATGGTGAAAGATTCTGGAGCGGACCTTCTCCTTACACAAGCCGGAGTCGCGGAAGCACTGGCCGAGCCCGAGATCTCGACGCTATGCCTTAAGAGAGGCGCCATACCTGACGGCATGGATCTGGAAGAATGGACCGACACGCTTTCTCCCCAAGATCCTGACCGGCGCGACCTCACCCTTGCCGCCAACCTGGCCTATATCATCTACACCTCGGGCTCCACGGGCCATCCCAAGGGCGTGGCCATCCCGCATCACGCGGTAAGCGCGCTTTTCGCCTGGGCCGAGAACAGCTTTGAAACACAATATTTCGACGGGGCGCTGGCTGGAACCTCCATTTGTTTCGACCTCTCCATTTTCGAACTTTACCTGCCGCTAAACCTTGGTGGGTCCGTGGTGCTGGTGGAAAATATTCTCGCGCTCCCCGACTGCCCGGAACGGGGGCGTGTGAGCCTGATCAACACGGTTCCCTCCGCCATGGTCGAGCTCCTCAAACTGGGGCCCTTGCCCGCGTCCGTGCGCGCGGTCAACCTGGCCGGCGAGCCTTTCACCGCCGAGCTCATTGGCGAGATCCACTCCAATCCGGAGGTAGAGGTCGTGTACAACCTCTACGGCCCCTCGGAGGACACCACCTATTCCACGGCCGCAAGAATGGAAATCGGATGCGAGCCAAGAATTGGGAGGCCCATTGCCAACAGCCAGGCCTATGTGTTGGACGATCGTCTGCAACCCACGCCCGTGGGCATCCCCGGCGAGTTGTACCTGGGCGGCGCCGGGCTCGCGCGCGGTTACCTATTCCAGCCGGACCTGACCGCCACCCGTTTCATACCCCATCCAATCGCGGATGGCGGACCCCTGGCGCCTCTCGGCGGACGGCTCTACCGAACCGGCGACCTGGCGCGGTTTCTGCCCAGCGGCGATTTGGATTTCCTAGGCCGCATCGATCATCAAATCAAGCTGCGCGGATTCCGCATCGAGCTGGGAGAAATCGAAAGCCTGTTGAACGCCTACCCGGACGTGGGAAAAAGCCTGGTGGTCGCGAGAGAAAAAAACCCGGGAGACAAGCGTTTGGTCGCCTATCTGACGGCCCGAGGGGACAGGACCGCTCCAGACCTGGACAAGACCGCGCTGCGCGAGTATTTGGCGAAGAGCCTGCCGGAATTCATGCTTCCCACCGCTCTGGTGGCATTGGATCGTTTCCCATTGACGCCCAACGGAAAAATCAATCGCGCCGCGCTACCCGAACCGGATTGGACTTCCGGCATCGCGGAAGTGGTTGCGCCACGCACATCAGTGGAGGAGCAACTGGCCGCCATTTGGCGCGAGGTGTTGCGGCTCGATGAGGTAGGAATCCATCACAACTTTTTCGAGCTTGGCGGCCACTCGCTGCTGATCGCCAAGGTCCTCGCGCGCATTCGCCAATCCATGGGCATTCAGGTCGCCATGAGCCTCCTTTTCGAGCGGCCCACTATCGCGAGCTTGGCCGCGGCGCTGGACATTCCCCCGTCCGCCGTAGAGGCCGACTTTATCCGGCCCGTTCCCCGTGACCGTGATTTGCCGCTTTCTTATTCGCAGTTACGCCTTTGGTTCTTCGACCGTATGAACCCCAATCAGATTCCCTTCAACATCCCCCTCGCCTACCAGGTGAGAGGACCTATTCGGCGGGACCTCCTCAGCAAGAGCTTGGATTTCATGGTCCAAAGGCATGAGTTGCTGCGCACGACCTTTGCCTCCAACGAGGGGGACCCGATTCAGGTCATCCGGGATCCGTATCACCTGCCCATCGAAGCCCTGGATTTCAGCCGGCTGCACCTGGACCAAGCCAGGAAAATGGCGGTTCAGCGCGCGCATCTGGAATCCATGCAGCCCTTCAATTTGGAGGAAGGACCGCTGTTGCGCTGTGTGCTCATCCGGCTCGCCGATGAACGCCACGCGCTCCTGATCACCTTCCACCACATCATTTCCGACGGCTGGTCCCTGGATGTGTTTACCCGCGAGTTGGGAGAGGCTTATCAGGCATGCCAACGCGGCGAAGCGCCAAGCCCGCCCGAGCTTCCCATCCAATACGCGGACTATGCATGCTGGCAGCGCGAGTGGCTTGAGGGCGCCGAGGTTCAAGCGCGTTTGTCATTTTGGAAAAAGCGGTTGGGCGGAGACCTGCCCGTGATGCCCACGGACATGCCGCGTCCGGAAATGCCCCGTTTCCGGGGCGCCGCGCGGGAGTTCGAATTTTCGGGCGAGCTTTTGAGTCGATTGCGCGAGTTGAGCATTCAGGAAAAGGCGACCCTGTTCATGACGCTGCTCACCGCCTTCAAGGTTATTTTACGCGCCTACTCGGAACTGGAAGATCTGCTCGTGGGCACGCCCGTGGCCAACCGGGGCCGAAGGGAGACCGAGGGTTTGATCGGCTTCTTCGTCAACACGCTTGTGCTGCGCACGGATCTATCCGGTGGACCCAGCTTCCGCGATTTGCTGCGCCGGGTCCGGGAAACCACGGTAGAAGCCCAATCCCATGTGGAATATCCCTTCGACAAACTGGTGGAGGAATTGAACCCCAAACGCGATATGCGCTACAACCCACTGTTCCAGATCATGTTCTCCTACCACCATGGCAATGCCGAGCCGCTGGTGCTCGGAGACCTGAGCCTGGAGCCGCTTGGGGGCGGCGAGCCTAGCGGCGCTCTTTTCGATATGACGCTGGCCCTGCGAAGCACGGACCAACTCCTCTACGGCGTATTCAGCTACAATCCGGATATTTTGCGGGAAGAAACCGTGGCGGCCCTTGCCGAGGGCTTCAAACAAGCGCTAACCCTCATGGTTGAGGACCCGGACCGCCCCATTGACGACGTCCGCCTACCCGATCCCCGATCCAAGGGGCCGGAAGCGGAAAAACGGGATGAAAGAGGGCCCGTGGGCGACAGTAAAACGATCCTGCCTAGAAACAACGATTGGATTCAAGAGCTTTCCGGCGCCCTTCCCATTGGCGGCCCCCTGGACAATATGCAGGTCTACCTCATTGATTCCGAGCAGAACCTCATGCCCGTGGGCTTTCCGGGCGAGCTTTGCATTGCCGGCATCGGCCTCGCGCGCGGTTACCTGGGACAGCCCAGGCTGACCGCGGACAAATTCGTGCCCAACCCCTTCTCCGGCCGGGCCGGCGCGCGGCTCTACCGCACCGGCGACCTTGCCTCCCACGGACCAGGGGGCAACATCGAGTTCATCGGCCGAGTGGATCATCAGGTCAAGATTCGCGGGTTCCGCATCGAGCTGGGAGAAATTGAATCCGCGCTTAACGATTTCCCGGAGACCGGAATTTCAGTGGTGCTGGTGCGCGAAGACCAACCCGGCGACCGACGGTTGGTGGGTTATGTGCAGCCCAACGGACCTTCCGCCAATGAACCCGAGGCGATGGTGAAGCGTTTGCGCGCCTTTTTGGGGAAACGGCTGCCCGAGTACATGGTGCCCTCGGCTTTGTTGGTGATGGAGAGCTTCCCTTTGACGCCCAACGGAAAGGTCGATAAACGGGCCCTGCCAGCGCCCTCGGAGAGCGAAGAAGGCCCCGGGTCCGTGGCCGCGCCTCGTGACCGGATCGAGCTTCAGCTCTGCCAAATTTGGGAGGAAATCCTCAACATTCGCGCGGTGAGCCCACATGCCAACTTCTTCGAATTGGGCGGCCATTCCCTACTTTCCCTGCGGCTCATGGCCCGGATCGAGAAGGTATTCGGCCTCAGCCTGCCGGTTTCCGCGTTGTTCCAGGGCTCCACCGTGGCCCAATTGGCCGTCATCATCAAGAAACGCGGCCACGAGGGTTCCGAGGACCCCCTCGTGCCCATTAAAACGGGCGGATCGCGCCAACCCTTGTTCCTGGTCCACGCGGTGGCCGGCGGCGTGATGCGCTACGCGGAGTTGGCGCGTCATTTGGATCCGGAACAACCCTTGTACGGCTTCGAGGCGCCCGGCCTGGATGGCGGGCGTCAACCCCTGACGCGAATCGAGGACCTGGCCGCTACCTACCTGGCGTCCATGCGTCGCCTTCAGCCCGAGGGGCCCTACCTGCTGGGCGGCTGGTCCCTGGGCGGAATCGTGGCATTGGAAATGACGCGCCAGTTGCAAGCCGCCGGGGAGAAGGTCTCCCTGTTGGCGTTGTTGGATAGTTGGGCGCTCATTTGCGAAACCGAATACGAGGAGGCGGAAATCTGCTCTTTGTTCGGCAGGGACCTTTGCGCGGAGGCGGACCAGCCCTTCGACCTCGATGTGGAGCAATTGCGCGCCTTGCCTGAACAATCCCGCTTGGCCTCGGTGCTGGCTAGGGCCAAGCAACTCGGCGCCCTCCAGGACGACAACGACGATCGTTTGCGCCACCTATTCGCTGTATTTCGAGCCAATATGCATGCCGCGGGCGCTTACATCCCCCGTCCATTTTCCGGGCCATCGGTTTTGTTGCGCGCGGCCGGCGAGCCGGGGGAGAAACGCGACCCCAATCAACCGGCGCAGAGCTGGATTTCCCGCTCCATCCCCGTGGAGGTTTTCGACATTCCCGGCAACCACTACAGCATGCTCGCGCGGCCGCATGTCGCGCGATTGGCATCGCGGCTATCCCAAACCATTCGAGCGAAGACGGAGAGCCTGATTCAGGCTTGAGGCGGAGACAAGCGGGCGCGAATCCCACTTGCCCCCATCAAGCATTCGGAGAGATGCATTGCCGACTACAAGTCGGCAATCCCATCAGGGTTCCAAAAGGGCGCGCAGGTAGGCATTGTAGAAAAGGCCGTTGGGATCGCGGTGCGCGCGATAATCGCGGTAGGCCTGTACCGGCGCCTGACGCACCGCGGTGCGTTGATTGGTGATGAACTTCAGGAAATTCGGATTGAAGGGGTCGGTGTAGGAGTCCGGATCCGGGTTGGTGGGATCGTAGAACCCGTAAGCCTTTCCGTTGTGGGGCAGCCCGCCCATGGCGACCCAGGCCCGCTCCACATGGGAAAAGAACTGCAGCAACTCCGGCGTGTATTGCAGTCCCGGCGTGCTATCGTCTTCGGTTTTCACAAAACCGATCAGATCGTAATTGATGAAGGTGGCGTCGGGGGTGGTGGTATAGCACCCCGACAAGGCGCTATCGCCGCCCTTGATGAAGCGAAACTCCATCGGCGCGGCAGTGTGGAAATTGCCGCTTTGAATCACAAAGTCGCGCACCACGGCCAACCCGCTCCAGGCCTTTTCGAGGCCCGCATCATCGATATTGGGCAGTTCCACGAAATAGGACATGAAGATGACCCGCGCCGCATTGGTGAGCCAAAGATCGGAGTATTGGGCGTTGGCCTTGTCCACCTCGCTTTCGACGGTTTTAGCCGCGAGCAGGTTGAGGCCATACGCCGCGATCGTGGAGGAAGAACACTGCGCGGCAAGCGCCAGCTCCTCGGCAATGCCCTCTCCGAACGGCAGGTAAGGCGCTCCGAACTCGTCTTCTCCGGCCAGGGTACAAGCGGAGGGTGGGTTGGGAGATGGATTGGGCACCTTATCCGTGGGGTCCACCAGATCCCAAATCAAGGCCAGGAAACTGCTGGTCACGATGTTGTCCGCGTAAGGATTGAAGAAGGTTTCTACCCGATCGTGTTCGGTCAGCAACCGCTTGAAGTTGGAAACGAAATCCCGTTTGAGGTTGGCGGAGAGCAAGGGTCCGAAGGTTTCACGGCTGGGTTTGAGCGTCGTGGCATAGGGGCGCGGCAAGACCTTGATGGTCATGGAGGTCACGATTCCGAGCCCGCCAAGGGAGACCCGAACAAATTGAAGCGGCGAGAGGCCGGAAAAGGGCTGGCTGGAAGCATCGATCGTGGTCACGTCGCCATTGGGGCCCATGATATCAAAGGAAGTAACCGTCTCCGAAAAGATGGGCGCGGCCACCGTGGCGCCATGGACATCGACCGCGGTCATCCCGCCCAGGCTGAAAAAACCTCCGGCCGTGACCGTATTTAAGATCAGATTATTTTCCGTGAGCTTGGCGTCCACATCATCCTCACGCACGCCCGCATTGACGGTAATCGTCTGATTGTTCACATCCACGATCATGTTCTGATCCATGCCGGGGCCCAGATCCGCGTAGCAGGACATATCCACCAAAAAGTTTTGCGGTTTGGCGGGAACATTGCCGCGATTGTCATTGATGACCAGGCCCGGCTGCGAGTGACGCTGGCCTGAGACCCTCAGCGTGACATTCTGCCCGGCCGCGGTCGTGACGATTTGCTTGAGCTCGGCGCGGCTTGTAGGCATGAAATAATAGTTTTCTCCGTCCGTCGGCGGAAGGTGGACGAGGTTTTGGCTCCAGTTCATCCATTTGGGCGCGGAGCCGATCGAGGTCGTGTCTTGCGATGGTTTGGTCATGGGTTTCTCCTTCTCCAATCTTTTGTAATGCCAAGGGGTCGATGCCGGGGCCGAATTTTAAAATTCTCATTTTGCTGAATGTATTGCTATCACGCTACAGCGCCGAGGAACAACTGTCAACAGCAAATGCGATCTAAAATCAAACAAGCGCAATATCACAAAATTACCCCATAATAGTGATTTTACCTATCCAACTCCATCCCATGGACTTCACTTTCTTCAGAAACCGGCCCTGTGAGCATTTCTCCAATACCCAAAAATTGTATTTTCCAAATTTCTGTTCGGGACGGTGAAAAAACAGAGGCCCTCCGCCAACAATTCACGCAAGCACCGAGTTTCTGGAATCAATTTTGTGGCGATTCGCACCTCATTTTTGCGAATAGCTCTTGTACAATGAGAATCGGCACAACGCCATTTTTCATAATTTCACTACTTCTCAGTCCTTACCTTAAAATCCAAGAGAGGTAGCAACCAGAATCTACCTCCAAACCACCCCAATCCAGGCTTCCTAGGTTAGAGGAAACCACCATGGCCCATCTCATCAAGGTTCCCCGCCAAGTTGCGCCCGAACCCCGGGCGCCGCGCGTTCTCTCCTGGCTCAAGGCCCCCGGGGACCATGTGGGTCGTGGCGATTCCATTGCCAGATTGGGCCCCGAAAGCAGTGGTTTCGAGGTATGTGCGACTGAGGCGGGTTACCTGAGAGTCAGATTTGCGAAAGACCGCGCACCGGTGTTTCCCGGCCAACCGCTTGCTCTGCTCACGGATCAACCCGGCGACGCCATCGAAAAGCTCGAGCGGCGGGCGCGCCGCGCCCTGGACCGCTTTTCGCGACGAGGAAGGAGCGCGGACCGCCTACGCCCTATGTCCAGGCCCGGAAAATGGTGTTTGCCGGGGCTGTTTCATCTCCGGGTTAGCCAAAGTCCTGACGCGCTGGCTTTGACATTTGGCGACCGTTCCGTCAGCTATGCCGCGCTTCATCGCAGGGCCAATAGTGTGGCTCATTTTCTGTACGCTGCCGGGGTGGATGGCGAGGGAGTGGTCGGCCTGTGCCTACCGCGATCCATAGAGCAAATCGCGGTCCTGTTGGGAATCCTACAAGCGGGTGGGGTCTACTTACCGCTGGATGCGGGTTACCCCGAGGAACGGCTGCGCCACATGTTGCGGGACACGGCGCCCCGTTTCATTTTCACAACCCGGGAAAACGAGGTCTTGTTCCAGCGGCTCGGCGCAACCACCGTCGACGCCACCCATCTTCTGGAGGAAAGGTCAATCCCGAATTTACCCACGACCGTCGCCTCGATTGAACCCGAAAACCTGGCCTATATTCTCTATACATCCGGGTCCACGGGCAGGCCCAAGGGGGTGGCCATTCCACATTTGGGCGTGGAGCGCCTGGTAAACGCCAACAACTTTCTCAACCCCCAACCCGGAAAAATTTTCCTCCAATTCGCGCCGCTGACCTTCGATGCCTCCACCCTGGAAATCTGGGGTTGTTTGTTGAATGGAAACCGGCTGGAAATCTACCCCGACCAGGGGGTTGATTTAGAGCGGTTGGGGATTTTTATCAAGCAGCGAAAGGTAACCACTCTCTGGCTGACCGCGGGTTTATTCCATCAAATGGTGGAGATCTGTTTGGAGGATTTGGAGGATGTTCACGAGATCCTCGCGGGGGGCGATGTGCTCGCGCCTGAACCGGTGGAACGGTTGTTGCGCGAGTTGCCCGGCTGCACACTCATCAATGGTTACGGACCCACGGAAAACACGACCTTTACTACCTGTCACCGCATGGAGGAACCGGACGAAACGCCCGGCTCCGTGCCCATCGGCCGCCCCCTGGAGCGGACTCAAACGCTGCTCCTCGACAAACATCTTCAACCGGTCATGCCGGGAGAAATCGCACAACTGCTGACCGGCGGGGACGGCCTGGCCCGGGGATACTGGAACCGCCCGGGGCTGACCGCGATAAAGTTCATCCCCAACCCCATGTCCGCGCTTCCCGGCCATCGGTTGTACCAGACTGGAGACCTGGCCCGCGGCCTCGAGGATGGGAACCTCGCCTTTATCGGCAGGACCGATTTTCAGGTGAAAGTACGTGGATTCCGCATCGAGCCGGGTGAGATTGAGAGGACATTGACCCGAAGGCCTGAGGTGTCAGGCGCCATGGCGCTCGCTCGGGAAGACCAACCCGGCGATAAGCGCCTCATCGCATATGTGACCGGATGGAAAGGCGCGGCTCGACAACCGCGCCCAAAGGACCTGAGCGCCTATTTGCGGCGGCGCTTACCAGAACATATGGTCCCCTCGGCAATCATGACTCTCGATCGGTTCCCCCTGACCGCCAATGGCAAGATTGACCGTGCCTCCCTGCCCGCGCCCGACCGCACGCGAAGGCATTTGGCGACGGCGTTCGCCGCACCAAGAACCACGATGGAGCGACAGGTTGCCGCGATTTGGTCCGAGGTGCTCGGCATTGAGAAAATTGGCGTGAACGAATCCTTTTTGTCCTTGGGAGGACATTCTCTGCTGGCCACGCGCGTTCTCACCCGCATCCGCCAATCCTTGGGCCGCGAGTTGCCCTTTCAGGTATTTTTTGGCAAGCCTACCATCGCCGCGAACGCGGCCTATTTAGAGGACCGCAGCGAGGAGGCCCATGCCCCAAATTTTCCCGAGAGACCTCAAACCATTCAGGGGAATCGACATCCTCTCTCCTTTTCACAACAACGCCTTTGGTTTATCGACCACATCGACCCCGGCGGTACGGCCTACAATCTCGCCTTTGCCTATGGTCTGAACGGCGCCTTGGACACGAGGGTTTTGGAACATGCGCTCGCGAAGGTGTGCCAACGCCAGAAGAGCCTGCGAACGGTCTTCGATGCGGTCGAGGGAACCCCCCATCAGATTGTACTGGATCGAGGGGGAACTCAACCCAACAGGAACAGCGCAAATCAAAACCTTTGTTACCCTCGATCCATAGCAGCTGGGTTACGACACCCGTGATGC
>JBGTRP010000157.1:0-11227 GCA_041940685.1 Acanthopleuribacteraceae bacterium | reverse complement strand
ACCGATTGCCTTCAGCTTTGCCGATAAAAGGTTGGTGGGAATTAATCGTTTCCCGTAGGTTAGTCATTGTTTCTTCCCAGGGCCTTTTGGGCCAAAGTATCATCGCTTTTACACGCTCCAAAACAATTTCCGGGGGAATGGAGGTTTCAAAATTAGATCGAAAAATTGGCATTGGATTCCTAACAATATTCAAAGATTTTAACTGTTATTTTATTGGAGACCGCCTGTTGATCGCAAATGCCGGTCTTCGCAGACCCAGCGGCGGTGGGGCTGGTCGCGGGACAAAGGGGGGATTCGAAATCCAGGAACCTGGAAGACTTGAAATATGGGGGCGTTGATCAGGGCAGGTCGCATTCCTTACTCGCAAGGATTACCTAAAATTCACGGCAACTGTAGTTGGGTCAGAAATTGACAAAGTTGAAATAGCCACCCGTTTTCAGGTCTGCAACAGGATAGGTTTTCCCATTCTCAGTCTGATGGGCCATCACCGCAAGGCGATTGCCTCATTCCACCCAAAACAACTCAACGTATTCGGTCTCCGGATCCAAACGGCATGCAAACTATTCAGGCGGGCGTATTTGGAATATCGTCATTTCGGTTCCTGGAAAAAAGCCGACGGCGTCTTACCAAATTGTTTGCGGAAACATTCCGCGAAGTGGGAGGGATTGTTGAAACCGACCTCAAAGGCGACCTCCGTCACCGTCATCACCCTTCGGGAAAGGAATTCGGCAGCCCGATCCAGACGTATCCTCCGCAACAAGGCGGCGGGTTTGGTTCCTGTCAAGGCGCTTACCTTTCGCTGTAACTGCCTTTCGCTCATGCCCGCCTCAACGGCCAGGGTCGCCACCTTGAAATTCGAATCGGCTAGGTTGGTTTCCATCAATTTGCGCAGCCGTCTCAGAAATTTTGCTTCCATGGAGGCCGCGGGCAGGGGCTGTGACTCAGGGAACACCAGCATTTGGAGGTAACGCTTCCTCAGTTGCCGTCGCAATTGGATGAGGTTTTGGATACGGACATGAAGTTCTGTCATGTTGAAGGGTTTGGTCAGGTAATCGTCGGCCCGGTATTGCAGACCTCTAATTTTGTCCTCGTCATCGGCCAAAGCCGTGAGCAGGATCAAGGGAATATGGCTTGTGCGCTGGTCATTCTTGAGCGCCTGGCAGAGTTGGAAGCCATCCATTTCGGGCATCATCACGTCGCTTACTATGAGTTCCGGTGTCCATTCTCGCGCCATGCGCAAGCCTTCCTCGCCATCCACGGCCTCGAGAAGTTGAAAATCCTGTGTCAGGTGTCGCCGAATGTAACCCCGTAACGCCGAGCAATCCTCGACAACCAGGATCGACATCTGACCCGCTTTATTCTCGAGCCCGACCAGTTCGTTTCCAGCCTCCGGCACCAGGTCCATTGCTGGTTGGGTATCTCTTGTAGGTGTTTTGGCCTTGTCCTCGCCTTCAAGGGTTGGCGTGACCTCAGGGAAGTGGGCGCGGCCCCGCCTGAGGTACACGGTAAACACCGTACCCTTGCCCCTTTCACTCTCGACCTCTACCTTTCCTGAATGGAGGGACACCAACTCCTTGGCAAGGGCTAGCCCGATACCGCTGCCGCCGCCAAGACGGCTCTCGTCAGCCCGGTAAAAACGATCAAAAATATGGGGCAGGACTCGTTCGGAGATGCCCTTTCCGGTATCGGCCACCGCGACCGCAACCCAGCCCTCGTCTTCGACCCACGTCTTTACTTCAATCCGATCGCCTGAGTGCGTGAATTTGAAGGCGTTGTCGATCAGGTTCGAGAACACTTCCACCATCAGGCCGGGATCGAAGTAAATGGAAATTCCACCATTTATGGGATAGGCGAGTTCGATTTTGCGGCGGGCCGCGAGGGAAGAATATTGGCAGGCCAAATTTCGCAAAAAAAGATCGAGATCAACCCGGTCCGGGCGAACCGCCAACCCTCCGGCATCGAGTTTCGCCAGGTCCAGCAACTGGCGGGTCAGGCGAAGCAAATTCTGGGCATTTTGCTTTGCCATTTCCATCTCACGCCGCGCCCGGGGCGTGATGGGCCCATAGCTGCCGGCGATGAGTTCTTCCAGAGGGCCGATCGCCAGGTGTAGGGGCGTCCTGAAATCGTGAGAGATATTGGCGAAGAAGCGCGATTTCATCTCGTTCAATTGTTTCAGCCGGGTCTTGGCCGCTTCCAGGGTCTTGGTATATTGACGCCGCTCCTCATCGGCCCGCCGCTGTTCGGTGATATCGCGTAAAAGGAACAGCCGACCCATCAACTGATACCTAGCATCTTCCAGGATTGAATAGCGAATTTCTAGATGACGAACCTTTTCGGAATCGGAAATTGTTTGTTCCGTCCGCCCTTGTTCTTTGCTGGCAACCGCTTGCGCAAACCAGGAACCAATGGCCTTTTCCAGAGTCTGGCCCACGGTTCCCTCACCAAGAGGACCCAGCAGGCGTTCGCAGGCCCGGTTGAAATCGACAATGCGGTCAGCGCCGTCCACGATCAGAATTCCTTCCTCCATTTCCTCCAGTACCTGGTTGCGGGCAATCGGCATGATATCGAGAAAGCGGAACTTGAAAATGCAAATCGCCAGAGCGCTGCCGGAGAGGATATAGGCCAGTGGCGAGAGGTCGATGCCCACCAGGATGGTTAACATCCCCGCGGACAAAAGCGTTGCAATGGCAAAGATCAGAAACAAACCCTGGGCGCGGTGGAGCAAGCGTCCCCGAGCCAGGAATCGCAGCAACACAACTACGCCGGCCAGGATTAGGGCGAAAACATAGGCGGTATGCCCCCAAAAAATAGGGCCCTGTCGGACATTGGGCAACAACATTCCTGCTTTTTCGAACAATTCCACGCCCATGAAAATGAGGTGATGGCGATGATTGGTCAACAGGAGGGCCAGCAACACAAGGGGCTCAAGGCACAACCAAGCGTAAAACCGCCGAGGCTGGGCCTTACGCCCGCTTTCATACTCCATGGCCACCAACAGCCAAGCGGTTGCGATGACCGCGGTGATCGCGAGAATCAGGGTGAGCCCAATGGCTTTCAGGTTGGGGTTGGGCGCCAGCATGGCGATGCCCGCACCCAGATTGCGAATGGTGGCGGCAACCATCATCAAAGCCAAGGGGCCCGCGGAGGGAATGTGGCGAAGTCGCCAGGAGTATGCGGCCAACCCCAGGCAAAGCACGCATGAGAATGTGACGACCACCGCGTAGAGAGAAGGCGCGAGTTGAGAAAGCATTGCGAATCGCTATAGAGGGTGAGTCATTCAGTTTAGCATGGTTTTTTGATCTTTTAAAAAACAGGGTTAGGAGGCTCTTCAGGGCCAATCCCAAATATAAATGTCGGATAAACAGTAGGATTTGTCGGAAATTCGACAGACTTGGACGCCGTCCCCAGGCCATATTGAGGGTAGCTTCTAAACCCAAGCTTTAGCGGCGGTCGCCAGATTAGGGAGGCCGCGGACCCAAAAACCAAAGAGGAGGATTTAAGTATGAAATTTGAGATGAAAGAGTTGCAATATATCGAGAATTATGGGAGAGGGTTTCATCCCTCAGTATCCATCAACAAGGAGCAAACAATCGTCTTATCTTGGGCCGGTGAGGGCGAAAAGGTAGAAAACCCTAATCTTTATTACAGGGTCTACTTGAAAAACCCAACGAAAGAAAATTGGTCTGCAGAAGGCGTCACAGAAAACTATGACAAGGGAAATGCGGATAGCATGGCAATCAACAGCAACAATGACGTCATCTCAATTAAGGAGTCTGATGAGGGTCGCCTTTTCTATAGGATAGGAACCCTGAGTTCAAATAAAATCGATTTTTTAGAATCTGAGAAATTTGATGGAGGAAGACTCCCGGATGTGGGGGCGCTCAGTACCGACGAGAAAGATGAATTTTTCATGACCGCCATTTGGAAATCCACCCACTCGGATAATTGTTTTTACCGTGCGGGCATTGCCCACAAAAATGAAGGCACCATCAGTTGGTACCAGCAGGAGGCCATTAAATATACTGAGCAGTGTAAAGACTATCCCACCGTGGCCCTGAATGGGGACCGTCACATCGTCCTGGGATACAATAGAGATGACAACAATTGGTACATACTAGGCAATTGGGATTCCACCGATAAGAAGTTCAATTTCAGTGGCTCGGAACATTGGGGCGCCGAGGCCAGTGTTTCCTGCCTTACCCTGGCTGACGATGATTTTATCTGGGCGGGTTATACGACCGAGCAGGACAATGATGGGATCACCTATAGGGCTGGATTGATAGTCACAGACGAGTCAGACGGTTGGCGTATATCATGGCAAACACTATACGGCACCACCGACGATGACATCAAATACCGCTCACGTCAGGTACGGATGGCATTGATCCAGGAGTCGGAATACCAATATATCGGCGTAAGCGTTTATGAGAGGGACGATGATTTGAGCCTTAGAATCTTCAGGATAAGCCGAATTACGGAGTGAGCGCCTAAGCGAGGCGCATTGGATCGTTAATGGGTATGTGGTCTGGTCGGGGCTTACCAGTCTCCGACCGTGGCGCCACTGTCTTTGTCCCAACACTTTATCGTGCATTGAAAAGAGGGACTCACGCTCATTAGGAACTGCCCCTCGGCCAGTCACAACCAAGAGCATCCAATGCCCTCATTCAGCCTCAAAACAGGATACTCAACCCTTGCTTTCCGCTAATTGGCGGTCGCCTTGAATTCAATACATGGCCCGACTACAGCAACGTTTGGTCATGCTGGGGGATCAACCAATACCCGAAGTTTCTTGGGGGCTACCATGCAATAGGCTTGGCCCACAAAAACCGCGAGTTCCCTGTCGCTGACTCGATCCAGGTTTATACCAATCCAACCCTTTGGGCCCACATAGGGCGGCACGAAGAACTTCTCGGGTTCGGCTTGAACAATGGACTGCTGCAGGCCTTCGGGGGCGTGAACCCACAGCGCGATGCGACCGTCCTTGTGGTAATTGGCGGCGAAGGCGGCAAACATTTTTTTGCGAATTCTGAAAGTGGGCGCGCCCCACGCGATCTTCTCGGTTGCCTCGGGCATGGCCAAGCAATGGGAACGCACTCTCGCCAAAGGATCCATTTTAAACTCCGTGGTGGATTCAAAACTGAGGGTCGGGTTTGATCTGAGGAGAACCCATCGACGCTCCGGAAAATTCCTGGATGCCAATCACGGGCGAACTGGGGAGCCTTGATTTTCTCGAAAGTCTCCATCAAACCGCGAAGGCCAGGGCGTTCTCTTTCCAGCGTTCGAGAATGGATTCATCGAGGGTTGCCTCGATACGGTGACCCACCAGTTGTCGCGGCACATCCACGCCCATTTCAATGTAGTTGTCGGTCAGCACCGAACGGGGATAGCCGTTCAGGGGTTTGGGCAAGACGATGGCCCGCCGGGTCTGGCCCAGGTGGCGGCGGTAATGGGCGTGCTTGCGGCGTTCGGAAAATTCGCGCAACGCGCGGCCGCGATTTTTGATGATCCGGCCGTTGATCTGTCCTTCCAGGCCGGCCGCGGCCGTTCCCTGCCGGTTGGAATAGGGGAAGACATGCAAGTAATCCATGGGGATCGACTCCAGAAAGGCTTCCGTACGGGCGAATGCCTCCTCCGTTTCGCCGGGAAAACCCACGATCACATCCGCGCCGATACAAATCGCGGGCAGCGCGGCTCTCAACGCCTCCACGCGCTCGCGATATTGATCACAATCGTACTGGCGGCGCATGCGACGCAGGACGCCGTCGTCGCCGGCCTGCAGGGGAATATGCAGATGGGGCACGATTTTCCGGCTGGAAACCATCAGCTCGATCATCTCGTCGGGAATTTCCGGGCTGTCCAGCGAGGAGATCCGGACCCAGATATCGATCTCGGATAACTCGATGGCGCGCAGCAAATCGGTCAAATGCCGGCGCGGCCGGAAATCGCGGCCCCAGGTTCCGATGTGAATCCCGGTCAGCACCACTTCCTGAATGCCTTGCTCGGCCAAGACGCGCAATTGTTCCAGCACCGCGTCAATGGGCACCGATCGGTTGTTGCCGCGCACGAATGGAATGATGCAATAGGCGCAGCGCAGATTGCAGCCGTCCTGAATTTTGATGAAGGCGCGCGTTTTGGACTCGAAATGATGCAGGATACGGTATTCGGCCGGCCGTTTTTCCATGATGTCATGGGACTCTTCGACAACCCGGCCCGCGCCCCGGAAGGCTTCCAAGATGGGCGCAACCTGGTATTTGTCCACGTTGGTGGTGACCAGGTCAACCTCTTCCATGGCGCGGATGTCATCGCTTTTGGCTTGCGCGTAACAGCCGGTTACCACGAGGAACCCGTTGGGGTTGCGGCGCCGGAACTTGCGGATCAAGTGGCGCGACTCCACATCGCTGTTGTTGGTCACGGTGCAGGTATTGAGAATCACCAGGTCCGCGTCCAGCCATTCCTTTTGGCGCTGAAGGCCCGCTCCCTCGAGCGCGGCGCCGATCGCCTCGGAATCGTAGAAATTGAGCTTGCAGCCCATGGTGTGGATGGCGAATGTGCTTTCCCGCGTCATGACCAGATCCTCAATGAAAAAGAAACCGGCACGGCGTCACCGCCGTGGGAAGAGCTATTGTACCCCGCATTCCTTGAATTACAAGCATTGCGGGGATGTCTCAGGCATTCTTCAGGTCCTCGGGATTGAATGACCAAGGCAGCAATTCAGCGTGGCGCAGCCTGACCGCGATACGGCCCGGTTCATGAGAGAGCAGGACCTGAGTTTCGTCATTGGCGAATTCTTCGATCATTTGGCGGCAGCTTCCGCAGGGCGCCGTGGGTTTGGAGGTTGTCGCGGCCACCAGCATGCGTTTGAGCCCGCCTGGACCCATTGCGCCCTCGCTGACCGCCTTGACGATGGCGGTACGTTCCGCGCAGAGCGTGCATCCATAGTTGGCTACCTCCACGTTGCAACCCGCGAATACCTCGCCCGCCTCGGTTTCCAGCGCCGCGCCCACCCGAAAGCGCGAATAGGGTGCGTAGGCACGGTCCAGGGCCTCCCAGGCCGCTTGTAAAAGAATTTCTTCCATACATTTCCCCGTCAAAGTTTTGAAGCCTTCCTAATGTAAAGGCTTTTTCGCCAAAATGCCAACCAATTCAGGGATTCCCGCCGCCAAGACGGTTTCTCCCACGTAATTGAAGACCGGCAACGCGGCCTGGTCCACATTGAGGTTCCCTCCGACTGCGACCCTCGCGAATTGAGCATATCCGGAGAAGACGGTGCTTATCCTGCCTGGCTTCGGTTGCCCTGGAGCCATGATAAACCCTGAGGCCGTTTCCCCTTCCGGGCTCAGGAAAGGGAGAGGAGATTTCGCGATGACAGCCGGTCCAATTTCCTGACAGCGGGCAATGGACCCGGTTTTTCCTGAAATATAGCCAAACGAAACCCTTTGTCAATCCACGGGTCATGGGGTAAACTTTGGGGACTTTCGCCGAAGCCATTCAGAGTCCTAACTTCATGCGAATGAGCGGTTCAGCCTCGCGTTCGAACAAACCTGTAGAGGTTTCAGCATCTGGATCAGCCCCGCCCGCATGGCTCTCGACGGCCCCGTCCTCGTCATAATTTACCTCGGAGAAGACACATGAATTTCGTGAGCTTGATCGGGCTGCTTGCCCTCCTGTTGCTTGCCTGGCTCCTTTCTTTCCATCGCACCAAGGTCAACCCGCGCCCCGTTCTCTGGGGAATGTCGCTCCAGTTCCTTTTGGCGCTGACCATCCTGAACGAGGATTACAAAAGCTTTCTGGGCCTGTCCGTGCTTTTCCTGCTGCTCGTGGCCTATGTCCTGAAGGAAGAGGCGCCCCGATTACCCAATACCATGGCCAATCACGGCCTTCATATTGGCATGGGGTTGGCGGCCGGTGCGGTGTTGTATTTCAGCTTTGCCCTGATCCCAAGTTGGTTGCCCATGGTCGCGCTTGGTCTGGCCTTGGTCGTCAACGGATTCTGGGTGAGGAAGGAAGTCCCGCAGCGTTGGTTCGCGGCAGGGTTTATGGTCTCCCTTGCCACGATGCTGATTCACAACGGCTGGCACGGGAAATTTGTGTTTCAAGCTTTCAGCGACCAAGTGGAGAAGTTCCTCGCGCTCTCGGATTACGGTGCTGAATTCCTTTTTGGAAACCTGGCCAAGGAAGAATACTTCTTTAACGGCAACGAATTCTTCCCCGGGTTCGGGTTCTTATTTGCCTTCAAGGTGTTGCCCACCATCATTTTCTTCGGCGGTTTCATGGCGGTCATGTACCATCTGGGCGTGATGCAGGCCATCATCGGGGCCATGAGCCGGTTCATGCGCTGGACGCTGGGGACCAGCGGCGCCGAATCGCTCTCCTGTAGCGCCAATATCTTCGTGGGCCAAACCGAGGCGCCGCTGTTGATCAAACCCTTTGTCGACGAGATGACCAAATCCGAGCTGCTGACGATTATGGTCGGCGGCTTTGCAACAATCGCGGGGGGCGTGCTGGCCGGGTACATCAATATGGGCGTGGACGCCGGCCACCTGATTGCGGCCAGCGTGATGTCCGCGCCGGCGGCCCTGGTGATGGCCAAAATCATTTTCCCGGAAACCGAACATTCCAAGACCGCGGGCGATGTGGAAATGCCCGAGATCGACTCCGGCGACAATGTGCTGGAGGCCGCATCCATGGGCATCAGCGACGGCTTCAAGCTGGCCCTCAACGTGGGCGCCATGCTGATCGGGTTCATTGCCTTGATTTCCCTGATCGACGTGTTGCTGAACTGGGCGGACGGCTGGATCGACGGCAAGTTGCTGGGCGGCGAGCTGTACCAGTACCGCATCACGGGCTTTTCACCGGTGACCGAAGAATTCGCGGGCTACTTTCCAGGCTCGCTGCAAACCCTGTTCGGAACCCTGCTCAGTCCGCTCGCCTGGTTGATGGGGGTTCCCTGGGAGGACGCGCCCGCGGTGGGCAACCTTTTGGGCGTCAAGTTGAGCCTCAACGAATTCGTGGCCTTCGGCAGCCTGGGTTCTTATATTAATTCCGAGGTCATCGGCCCGCGCGCGGCCATCATCGCCACCTACGCGCTCTGCGGCTTCGCGAACTTCAGCTCGATCGGCATTCAGTTGGGAGGCATCGGCTCCATCGCTCCGGAAAGGCGCTCCGACCTGGCCAAGGTTGTCTTCCGCGCCATGCTGGGCGGCGCCTTCGCCTCCTGGAGCACCGCCTGCATCGCCGGCATCTTCCTCTAAATTCTGTTTTGGGCGCCGCCATTGGGATCAAACCGTCCCTTCGCCTGATGCGTCGGGTCCGGCTCAAGCCTGAAGGATGACGCCCCGCTTGCACAGGGCCTCCAGAGCCTCGGGCGCGCGGTCGCTGAGATCCCGCAGCACCTCCATGCTGTGGGCGCCCGCTTGCGGGGCTGGTGAATCGGAGACCCAGCCCGGCGTGGCGCTGAGCTTGATGGGGAGTTCGAGGCCCCGCGGCTCATGCGACCGCGGATCGAGTCGCACCATGCCGCGTGCGAGCAGTTGCGCGTCCCGTGCGATCTCGTCGAGCTCCAGGATGGGCGTCAGGCAGGCGTCTTTACCTTGAGCGAGCGCGACCCAATGCTCGCGCGGTTTTTTGCGAAGCACGGCGGCGATCTCCCGCGCGAGAGCCTGACCGGCCGCGCCCTGATCGAATTGTCGGGAAACCCAATTCGGACGATTCAGCATGTCGCAAAAATTGGCCCAAAACTTTGGCTCCAACGCGCCAAGCGCCAAATATTTCCCATCCGAGCAAAGGTAGACCCCGTAGCAAGGCGCGCCTCCCGAGAGCAGCAACTCGCCGCGTTTGCCGGTTTCCGGCGTGGCCCAATGTTGTGCCAGTTGTAGGCTGAGTAGGGGCATGACCCCATCCAGCATGGCGACATCCACCATTTGGCCCTTGCCGGAACCATTTCGCGCGTGCAGCGCGGCCAGCACGCCGATCACCGCCATGTATGCGCCGCCGGCAAC
This sequence comes from Acanthopleuribacteraceae bacterium, assembly GCA_041940685.1. Classification (GTDB taxonomy): domain Bacteria; phylum Acidobacteriota; class Holophagae; order Acanthopleuribacterales; family Acanthopleuribacteraceae; genus JBGTRP01. The sequence goes on along the minus strand of JBGTRP010000157.1, from coordinate 1,229 downwards.
GTCGGCCAACTGCGCCGCGGGTAGAATCGGCCCTGACTCCTTCGTACCGGTGGCTCCCAAAATCCCCGCGTAACCGATGTAGTTGATGTCATGACCGGCATCGTTCGCGTAAGGCCCGCTTTGGCCATAGCCGGTCAACGCCGCGTAGATCAATCGCGGATTCAGACCGTTGAGGGTCGCGTAATCCAAACCCAAGCCATTCATTACGCCGGGTCGAAAACCCTCCAGAACAATATCCACCTTGGCAACCAACTCCAGAAAAAGTTCCCTTCCAGCCTTGGTTTTCAGGTCTAAGGCGAGACATTTCTTGCCACGGTTCACCGCCGCAAAACCGGCTGAAAGGCCGTCTTTGAAAGGGGGAACGGCGCGCATGGGGTCGGGCCTTCGCGGGTTTTCAAGCTTGATGACCTCGGCGCCCATGTCGGCCAGCATGCTCGCGGCAAGTGGGCCTGGATAGAGCCGCGAAAGATCCAGAACCCGCAGGCCCAGCAGGGGACCCTTGGCAGAAGCAGATCTGGTCGGCTTGGGTTTGGACTCGGATTTTGGTTTTTCCGCCTTACTCGGTGGATGCTGGCGAGGTTGGAAGCTTTGGAGATAGGCCGTCATGGCGGAAAGATTGGAAACCTGGATCGCGCCGCTCAAAAACGCCGCTTCCGGGCTGGTCCCGCCCAACTCGATTTCCCGATAAAGCCTGCCGGGAGCAACCACGATACAATCGGGTTCGCCATGGCGACCAGCTTGGACATCGCATTTTCCATTCGCCAGGATCACCGTAAATTCGCCGCCGCCATCCTCGGCGAAATTGAAGTGGAAGCGAAGATTAAGATCCGGTTCGCCCCTGAACCGCTTGGGCAGGGATCGGAACAGGGCCGCCAAATCCGGTCCGTCCGTCGCCGCGGCGCCGGGGTCGGCCTTCTCGCTCGAGGGCGCCTGATAGTCGACGCCGTCAATGATGGTTTTGGCGATGATTTCCCGCATGATTTCAGAGGTCCCGCCGACGATGGTTCCCGCGCGCGCATCGCGGAACATGGCTGCGATGGGGTATTCCTCCATGAAGCCGTATCCGCCGAAGCACTGGAGACACTGATCCGCGACGAGGCTCCCGAGTTCGGTGGCTTTCAGCTTGACCATGGAACATTCCTTGACCGCGTGAATGCCCTTGTCATAAAGCCAGGCCGCGTGATAGCAAAGTTGGCGCACGGCCTCCACCTCGGCAAACAAATCCACGA
>JBGTRP010000156.1:0-11277 GCA_041940685.1 Acanthopleuribacteraceae bacterium | reverse complement strand
GGCCTCGGCAATGATCGCGCCGATGGACTTGTCGTTGTTGGCGGAGATCGTGCCGACGCTGGCAATGGCGTCGCCCTCGACGGGCCGGGAGGAGTTGTTGATCTCTCCGATCACGATTTCGACGGCCTTGTCGATGCCCCGCTTTAGGCCCATGGGGTTGTGGCCCGAGCTCACGGCCTTCACGCCCTCACGGTAAATGGCGCGGGCCAGAACCGTGGCGGTGGTGGTGCCGTCCCCGGCGGTATCGGAGGTTTTGGATGCGACTTCTTTCACCAACTGCGCGCCGAGGTTTTCCACCTTGTCTTCCAGTTGAATTTCCTTGGCAACCGTGACACCGTCCTTGGTGATGGTCGGCGAGCCGAACTTCTTCTCAATCAAAACATTGCGGCCCTTGGGGCCCAGGGTCACCTGAACGGCATCCGCCAATTTGTTGACGCCGGCAAGCAGCTTTTTGCGCGCCTCTTCGTCAAAAGTCAGGAGTTTTGCGTCTTTAGCCATTTCTGTTGCTCTCCTTCAATTTTTCAAACTTCAATCTTGATAAGTGGGACTTGCGAAAAACTTTAATCGAACCCAATCGAGACCTAGGGTTCGATGATGGCCAGAACCTCGTCCTCGCGGAGAATGATATGCTCCACATCATCGACCTTGACTTCCGTGCCGGAGTACTTGCCCAGCAGGATGACGTCGCCGGCTTTGATGCTGAGAGGCAGGATCTCGCCGCTGTCGGTCCGTTTTCCGGAGCCCACGGCCACGACTTTAGCTTCCAGCGGTTTTTCTTTTGCGGTATCGGGGATGATAATGCCACCGCGAACTTCTTCTTTAGCTTCCAAGCGTTTCACAAGGATGCGATCGTAGAGTGGCTTCACTTGCATTTGTTAGCTCCTCATGCGCAAATTTTGATGCCAAGGCGGACAGGCCGCATTAGCACTCTCACTACTTGAGTGCTAATTTTAAAAAACCGACCCCTGTCTGTCAAGTCTTTTTCACCGTCGCCGACTTCATCATCTAAACATCTGTAAACAAATGGTTTAATTGCGAAATTATCATGTTATTGGAAAAATTATGCTTAAAAAACTTTAGCCTCTTGCGCTAATATTTTAACGGCTAGTCGCCTGTTAGGACCGCGGGAAAAAGGTTTCGTCATGCCGTTTCATTCCAACGCGGGGCGTTCGCCCCTTGCGCTTTACATTCACGTACCCTTCTGCCGGAGACGTTGCGCCTATTGCCATTTCGACATCAAGGTCTTTCATCCTAAAACCGAACCAGCCCCCTACTATCGGATTTACCTCGATAGCCTGGTCCGCGAGTTGGAAACGCGCGCCGCGCAATACCCCGACCGGCCGATTGCGAGTATTTATTTTGGCGGGGGTACGCCATCGCGGCTGACCTCGGCCGAGCTCGAGCGGGTTCAAGCAACTATCCACAAGCGCTTTCGCATGGATTCGAATTGCGAAATCAGCATGGAGGTCAACCCAGAAGACGCCTCTCCCAGTTACTTGAAGGCATTGCGCTCCCTGGGCGTCAACAGGGTTTCATTCGGGGTGCAGACCTTCGATGATGCCGGCCTGAAGGCGGTCAACCGGCCACATGGCGGTCGCCAAGCGCTCGCGGCCCTCCATGCCGCGCCGGATTTTCCAAGGGGCATCTCGCTGGATCTCATGCTGGGTTTGCCCTTTCAGAGTCGATCCAGCTTGGACAAGGATTTGGACCATGTGGGCGCGCTATCGCCCGAGCACCTCTCGGTTTACATGTTGGAGCGCGACCTGCCCACGCCGCTTGACAAATCGCCCCTGCTGGCGAGCGCCCCCGACGAAGACCGCCAGGCTGACTTTTACGAGAGGGTGGTGGAAAAGCTTGCCGTCTTGGGCTATCGCTCCTATGAAATCAGCAATTTTTCCCGGCCCGGTTATGAGTGCCGTCACAACCTGGCCTACTGGGAAGGCGGCGACTATTTGGGCGTGGGTCCCGCGGCTCATGGCCGCGTGGGTCCATGCTACAGCGCGAACCATCCAGGCCTGAGCGCCTACGCAAACGCGGTTCAACGCAAGGGTCTGGGCGTCTCATACGAAGAGCAGTGGCAGAAAGCGCGCTTGCGACAGGAATTGCTGTTGCAGGGCATGAGGCTGCGCAAGGGCATTGAGGCCAGGCGTCTCAAGCCGGCGGAACGGGACCAATTCGACTCGTTTCTCATGCGCGGCCTGGTCGCCATGGACGGAGACCGCCTTTACCTCACCACCCGTGGACGCCTCCTGGCCAACGAGGTCTTCCAAGTGTTCGTGGATATCTGAGTATCGGCAAAAACACGCACCGGAAGATGGCGAGAATTACCGCGAATCCGGCCGCGGCATCGTTCCCACAGCAATGGGAATATTATTTCAGTCAAGGCGCGGCCGAAGCGGCTCACATTTTGGCCAGGACGGATTGCATTCTTGTAACCCATGCCCTTCTGAACAGGGCAGACGAGATGCCTCCGGGGCTTGCAATTTCCAGGGGGCCCTTTCGGGAACGGGGCCTGAAAAGCGAAATTGTGGTAGAGTCTTTAGGTAAAAGCGGCAAGGAATCCCATCGATCGATAGATGTCAACACTCGTTTTTTTTAGAATTTCTAACTCCAACCGGGCGCGCCAAGCGTATATTGGAATGGAGCGGGGAGTTTTCGCTTGAGCAAGCGACCCAAATCCAATTCGGGCGCCGATGAGCGGACCCTGGAGGAGTTGCTCTCCCAGATAGCGAAATCCCAGGAGTCGGCCTTTGAGGCCTTATACGATATGACCAGCAGAAGATGTTACGGCCTAGCATTAAAAATCTTGAAATCCGAGTCCTTAGCCGAGGAGGCCGCCATGGCCGGTTACGTAAAGGTCTGGCAGCAAGCCGGGCGGTATCAACCCGATCTGGGCAGGGCCAAGGTCTGGATTGACATTCTCATGCGAAACTGCGCCCTGGATCTGCTGCGCCAAAAGGTGCGCATAGACCGGTTGTTACGGGAGAGCGGCCCGGCGGGAGCTCAAATCGATCTGGAAAACACCGATCCCGAGTCGCTCCTTTTTCAGTCGGAACGATCTCGAATCATACGCGCCGCTTTGGCGTCGCTGTCGGAATCTTACAGGGCGCCGCTTTTGGCGGCATATTTTGAAGGAATGACTCACCCACAGATTGCCGAACGCCTCAACCTCCCCATTGGCACGGTAAAGACTCGCATTCGCAAAGCCTTGCAGTTACTTCGCCGTGAAATTCAAAGGTCCAGCGAGGGGAAATGAATATGAAGAAGACGCGTGATTTGCCCACCAATGAAGCGGAACAAGCGGCCTTATTTGCGCTTGGTTGTTTGGATCGCACCGAGGCGGAAGCTTGCCGGCAGCGGATGAAAGAATCCTCTTCCTTCGAAAAAGAAGTTCGCTCCTTACAAGAAACGCTTTCTCAGATCGGCGATCTGGCGCCCGAGGCGTCTCCTCCGCATTCTCTCAGATCCCGATTAATGAAACGAATCGGAGCGGACCTGAAGGCGGCCGACCAGGCGCCGCTCAGCCAACCCTGGAAAGACTGGCGCGCATCAGAGGGGGACACGAACCTAAAAATCGTCAATCGAGAGGAGTCCGGCTGGCAGGAAACCGCTCATGAGGGTGTGGAGGTTAAGCCACTTTTCGTCGACCGTGCGCGCGATCGGGTCACCATGCTGGTCCGCATGGCCGCGGGTTGTTCCTACCCCGCCCATCGGCACGCGGGCCCCGAGGAGTGTTTCATGTTGGAAGGCGACCTCAGGGGCAAAGGTTTTTCCCTGCAGGCGGGGGATTATCAATACGCCCCCGCCCATAGCGCCCATGGCCGCCAATTCACTGACAACGGCTGTGTGGTTTTAATTATTTCCTCATTAAAAGACCAAATCCAGCTTGGAACATGAGGCTTCGGTAGACCTGCCTGATTCGACAAACCGTCGGGGAGCTGTTTTTACATCTCTCATTTTGGTGACCGGCCTCACGAAATCACGGGTTCTACAAGATTCCCGCATCCATATTTTTTCCGGCAACGAACCCCCTGACGAGACAGCACGGATGCTCGCTTAAAATCGGAGTCCATTACTTTTTCACGCGCATCTCTTTTTTGGAAATCCAAGAATCGGGGGCGGGCGTAGTTCTAGGGTAAGGAAAAGGGCGAGACATTTGGGGGAGTCTCGAAATTGTTTTCCTCGCATAAAGCCGGACTCGGCCTTAAAAGGAGATTGTATGTACCTCAGAAAATTTTTGTCTTTATTTTCCGCCTGCCTGATTTTCATGGGCATAGCCGTGTTTGCCGCGGACCACAAGGAAGCGCCGCTGGTGCAAGAATCCGGACCGGTAGACATCAACGACCTTTACGCTTTCGTTAGTCCGAGCGACCCCGGAAACCTGGTGTTGATCATGACCGTGAATCCTTTTTCCGTTCCAGGAGCGGCAACCGCATTCAACTTTTCGCCCCGTATTCTCTACCGCTTCCAAATCGACAATGACGGAGACATCCGGCCGGACTACTTTATCGACATCAATTTTGATGACGACCAATCTTACGTGGCCACTTTTTCGGAATTTACCTCCCTGCCGGGTGAGGATGGCAACCGCTTGATCATCAATGGGCAAGCCACGGCGCCGACCAGCGGCGTGACTCCCAATGATCCGGTAGTCGCTGGCACTCAAGGCGTGCTGGTTTTTGCCGGCCCCACGGATGACCCCTTCTTTTTTGATTCAGTCGGGTTCAGCAGAACCTTGGCCGGAACCGGAACCTTTACCGGCGCCGACGGCTTTGGAGGCTTTAATGTATCCTCGATCGTGGTCGAGATTCCCATCGACCGCGTGATCGGCGATTCCACGGTGCTCAATATTTGGGCCACCACGGAAAACCCCATTCGCATTAAAAGAGGCTCCGGCATTTTCGGCGCCCAGATCGACCGGGTCGGCAACCCCGCCATCGCGACCGCGCTGATTCCGGGCGGCATGCGTGACGATTTCAACCGAGGCCGGCCAGCCAATGACGGTCCTGATTTCGCGGGCGTCATCGTCGCCAGCCTGCAAGCCCTCGGCACCGATGACACCAACATCGGCATTCTCGCCTCCGTGGCCGTCCCCGATGTTCTGACCATCGATGTGGATCAGCCCTCGGGTTTTCCCAATGGTAGGGGCCTCGCGGACGATGTGATCGACACCATTCTCTTTTTCGTCTTTAACCAAACGCCGGTTGCCGACGGCGTGGACGCCAATGACGCGGAATTTTCTGACGAGTTCCCCTACTTGGCGCCGCCCTGGCAGCCCTAACCGTTCGACCCGACAGGGTTTCGCGGCCCTGTCGGTCCCCAGCGGTTTTTCAGGAACCGAATTTGGATGGCGGCAAAAGCAGGCCATTCATTTTGCCCGGGTGGCACCATCCGGCAGAGGGGAAGGCAATGGCTAACCCCAAGCGCCGCCGCCATTTATGTGGGAAATGATCCGGCGGACAAAGGTCTCCTCCAATTCGCGGCCCGGTGTCCCGGTGATACGCTCAGGTCACCGGGCCGCGTTCTTCTCCCCCGAAGAAGGCCAATTCCGCGTTATAGTTTGGGAGCAACGGGTGCGGCGTTTTTCGGCCAGACCCAAGCCCCGACCCATCATCAACCCCTGATCGGGGGGATCGACACCAGGAGATTTCATATGCGTCGATTTCCGCTTTTTTGCCTGTGGACCATTCTGGTCCTCTTTCCAGCCCGGGCTCATGATAACCACGCCACAACCTCGGAATCGCGAGAGAACTTAGAGAAAAAGATCGCCTATTTCGAAAAGCGGCTACAAATGCAACCCCATGACCTCAAGCACCTGGGCCGTTTGGGCTCGCTTTACCTGGAGCGGGCAAAAATCACCGGACATCATGCCGATTACAAGTTATCGGAAACCACCTTCGACCGCCTGCTTTTCCTCGACGCCAACTCCAAAACCGGTTCGATCGGCTCCTGCTATGCGCTCATGGGCCAACACCGCTTCGCGGAGGCATTAAAGCGGGCCCGCCGGGCGGGCGAACGCCTTTCCGGCGATCCCGGCATGTGGGCGCTGATGGGCGACCTGTACCTCGCCCTGGGTCATTACTTGGAGGCGGAAACCTTTTACGCGCGGCTGTATCACTACGAAAAGACCCTCGCATCCACCGCGCGCATGGCCCAAATCGCGGAGATCCGGGGCGATTTTAGGAGCGCGCGGGCGCTTTACGAGGAAGCCGTTCTGCTGGGAGAAACCGATCGCCTATCCGCCCATGAAACGGCCTGGTGCCGCACCCTGCTCGGAGATTTTTTCATGAAGGCCGGGCTTCTGGAGGAGGCCGAGGCCGCTTACCAAAAGGCGCTGGAAGAGGCGCCCAGCATGCATTACACGCCTTGGCGCCTTGGCATTCTCGCCCATAGACGCCAAGAGTTGGATGCCGCCCGGGAATGGGTGGCAAAAGCGATCGCCCTGGGTCCGAATCTGCCCCAATACGAAATCAGCATGGGTTTTATTCTGTCCGATCTGGGGCAATCGCAAGCGGCGGAGGAATGGTTTCAAAAAGCGGAGCGCCGCATCGGGACGGAGATCGAATCCGGCGATATCGGTCATGTGCGCGAGTTGGCGCAAATGTGGCTTGAACGCGGCATCCACCTGGAAAAAGCCCTGGAATTGGCGCGCCGCGACTTGGAAGAGGTGCGCCGGGATGTGGAGGCCTACGAGCTCGCGGCCTGGGCCATGCACCGCAACGGCAATGCCCAGGAGGCTCTGGGTTGGGTGGACAACTCCCTGCGTCCGGGCTTCGGTTCCGCGCGCGCCTTGCTGAGAGCCGGAATCATCTACCATCACGCGGGCGCCAACAACAAGGCGCGTTTTCTGCTCAACCTCGGATTGAATATGGGCGGCTACACGGATGCGAAGCTCAAGACCGAGGCCGAAACGCTGGTCGCCAAATTAAAGGTAGCGCCCAACGACATGAAGGAGCGCATTTTGCGGTTCCAGGAGGAACTGAAAAAGAAAAAGGAGGCCGAACAGGCCGGCAACGAAAAGGACGACCGCCCCCGATAGCAATGTCCGGTTAGAGCCTTTCCAGAAACGCATTTTTTTGCACCACAAAGAGCACGAGGGAAAACACAAAGACTCATTATTGATTTCCGAATACTTCTATTGTTCCTCTGTGCCCTCCGTGGTGAATTCTGCTGTTTCTGGATGGGCTTCAATTAAGGGCAGCCAAAATCCTGAGTGATGAACGGAATCATGGGAAGAATACTGATATTGCTGCCGATGCAACTCTGCTGGTTCGGGTTATGCCAAGCCGCCGTCCAATACAGATCCGCGCCCGTGGCGTCCAGCGCCAAAATCCACAGGGAAAAGTTGGGGACGGGCGTAGAAAAAAAGGATTGATCCCCGGAACCGTCTAAGCCAACCATCCGGATATCGATCTTGCTGTCGCCGTGGATCCATCCGGACCAAATCAGCGTATCCCGCGCGGGGTTGAGCGCCGCGTAGATGGGGAGGATCGGGCTGGGTGAGAGAACAAATTCCATGTTGGCGCCGTCCAGGTCAGCCCGGTAAATTAACCCGAATGAAGAATCCACCCAGTACAGCTTTCCGCCCGCGGTGTCGAGGGTCAAGCCTCTTGGGGTTTGCAGACCGCTGTCGATAAGGGTTTCCAGGTTCGCGCCATCCAGGTCCGCGCGCTGGATGCGGCCGTTGCCGATCCAGTACAGTTTCCCCCCGATGGCATCGATGTTCAGGCTGGAAGACAGGCTGAGCCCCGAATCGATGAGGGTTTCCAAGCCGCTGCCGTCCAGGTTGGCTCGTTGCAGCACCAGGGGATTTATGCTGATCCAGTACAGCTTCCCCGCCCGCCTTCGCCAGGGCGTCCACGGCCAGGGTCAGGGGCCTGGGAATGGGAATCGGCAGGCTTTCCATGGCGCTGCCATCGTAATTTGCTCGGAAGGCCGTTTGGGTATCTGCATCCACCCAGTACACCTTTTTCTGGACCCGATCCACATCAATATCCACCGGATTGAATACCTGGCCCCGCATCACCTCGGTAATGGCGCCGCCCCCGATCGCGCGTTTCTGAATTTTTGGAGAGGAGCCCCAGAAAAACTGGTCGCCCTTGAAATCCAGGGTCACGCCGCGAATGGTATCGGCGGAAGTCAGCAGGTCTTCCTGGTTGGCGCCATCCAAATCGGAACGCTGAATCCTGCTGAAGATATAATCCACCCAGTACAACTTTTGACCCAGCGGATCGAGTCCGACGACCTCGACAGAGTTCAAGCCCGAAATGGGGAGGTTTTCCACCTCGCCCCCGCTCAGATCGGCCCGCTGAATGACATCCAGTCCCCCGTTGGACCAGTACATGTTTCCCGCGACCGGATCCAAAACGATGCCGGCGAGCGGGCCGCCCAAACCGTCCAGCAGGTTGGTCAGGCCGGAACCGTCCAAGTTCATGCGGGAAATCCGGTTGCCGCCGGTTTCGATAAAGTAGATATGCCCGGCGGCCAGGTCCAGGGTCAGATGGTGAACCGAAACCGCGCCGTTGACGCTCTCTATCTGGGAGCCGTCCAGGTTGGCGCGCAATAATTCTCCTTCCACGGGCCAATACATTTTTTGGTGGACCAAATCCAACTCGAGATCCGAAATGGCCCTGCCCACCGAATCGTACATGGGCTCCATATTGCCGCCATCGAGATCGGCCCGGTTCAAGCGCACCGCTTCGTCAACCCAGTAAATCTTCCCCGCGCCATGGTCCAGGGCGATGTGATGAGGGAATACCACCGTGGGTATGGCCACCCTGGAGCGGCCAGAGCCATCCAAATTCACAGCCTCGATATAATGGGTATCGTCATTGAGGAAGAACAGCCGGTCCCCATCACTGCCGGCCAGGCTTGGTAGGAAGGCCAGCAATACCCACCAGGATTTCATGATCGCACCTCATCGCGAAACTTCTTGCTTAGCGGTACATTTTACCTTTTCAAACAACCAACTCATATCAAAATAACCGAGGGAAATTCGCGGGGAACCCCCACGGCCATTCCTTCGCGATGCAAAGCTCCGGCCACGTCATTGCATTTACCTGTCCGCGCCCGTCCGTGGTAATCTCTTAGCGAGGGTCCATCCAGAAACAGCAAGGTTCACCACCTAGGACAGGAAGCAAGACAAAAGAATTTACGGTAACTAATTGCAATTAAAACCCTTATTCATTTTTCCTTCGTGTGACTCCGCGTTCTTTGTGGTTCAAAAAAATGCGTTTCTGGGCAGGCTCTAGCGAGCGATTCGGGGCTCGCAATCCGCGACGAAAAGGAAGGGATCATGTACCTGGTTCTCGTTTTATTATGCGTAGGAAGCTTGAGCAAGGATGGCGCTCCGCTTCTGGACGAAGCCTTCTTCAACACCGGCAAAACCGATTTTTCTCCGCTGGAAGTCGTCCTCATCGCGGAAGGCGTCAACGAACGGCAAGCCTTGGCGGGCTACATGCAAAAGTACGAACGCTTGTTGGAAGGCATGGCCCTGTCGGACAAGCTGGCCGGTCAATCGGATAAGAAAAAGGTCAAGAGCCTGCTGAAAAACCTTTTCGCCACACTGAAGGGCGAGGCGGGGGAAAGCGCGGGCATCCGCGCGCTCGTGGATGAGGGCCGCTACAGCGAACTCAGCGCGACCCTGGTCTTTTATGATCTGGCAGCCAGGAACGGCATCAACCCATCGGAAACGGGTGCGCCGCCCAAGGGGCTGGACCCCTTTTTCTTTTCAGGACAACCGGCCACAATCGCGGACGTGGCTGCCGCCAACATGGTCGCGGGAGCGCTCCATGGCGCCGATGATCCCGCCGCCAGCCTGGCCATGCTGCGCGCCAGCAAGGCGCTTTCCGACACCGGCTACGGTACGGGGACCCTGGACGTGCGCCTCTACCAAAAGGCCTACGAACTCTACCAGGCAGAATCCATGGAGGCCGCGGCCATGCTCGGCCGGACCATGGATCAGGGCGACGAGATCGGATTGTCGATCGCGCAAAAGCTCAACAACAACATCATTACCCTCGACGAAGCCGAAACCCAGCGCTGGAAAGATGCGGCTACACCGCTGATCGAGGCATGGCAGGCCGAGATGGACGCCAAAGGCCTCGACGGCAAGGCCCTAGTCGAGGAAGCGCGCGCGCTGGTCGACAAGCACTCCGCCGGCATGTGACGCGATCAACAAGGCTCCCATGAAGCTTGACGGCCGCGGCTCCGCCGCGGCCATTTTTTGCGACCGCGCGGGCCTTCCACGCGAGATTTCCGGCCGCTAATTTGGAGCCTCACGGGAGACGCGCCGGATGGCTTCGATGAAGCGCTCAACGGTCAACAACATCATCGTCGAAGCCGACGGCTTCATTCGCTCCTTTGGCTACAGGCTGCCGCCCTTCGCCTATTGGAGCCCGTCGGACATGAAAGCGCGCCGCGACAGGATCGGCGGTATCGTGGATGCCAGGCTCGGCTGGGATATCACCGATTACGGCGAGGGCCGGTTCGACGAGCTCGGCCTGTTCCTGTTCACGGTACGCAACGGCCGCGCCGCCGACCTCACCGCCGGGCGCGGCATGCTTTACGCCGAAAAGATCATGATCTCGCGGCGGGACCAGCTGTCGCCGATGCATCGCCATGTGGTGAAGGCGGAAGACATCATCAATCGCGGCGGCGGAACGCTGGCGCTGGAGCTTTTCGCCTCCGGGCCGGACGGCAGCATCGACCGCGCGGCACCCGTCGCGGTGCCGACCGACGGCGTCACGCGTCACCTTGCCGCCGGCGACATCCTGAAGCTCGCCCCGGGCGAGAGCGTGACCTTGCATCCCGGCGTCTGGCACGCCTTCTGGGCCGAAGACGACGATGTGCTGATCGGCGAGGTGTCGACGGTGAACGACGACCTGACCGACAACGTCTTCGCCGAGCCGCTCAGCCGCTTCTCCGGTATCGAGGAGGATGCTGAACCCCGCTACCTGCTTGTCTCCGACTACGAGGCGTGGCTCGGGGCGGCAGGCCGATGAGCGAGATCGCGCATCTGGCCGCGACGGTGTTCCGCCGCGCCGCCGGCCGCTCCCGCTTTGTCGTCGGCATCGCCGGACCGCCGGGGGCCGGCAAGTCAACCCTGGCGGAGGCGCTGCTGCCGCTGCTTCCCGACGGCTCCGCCGCGGTCGTGCCGATGGACGGCTTCCACCTCGCCCGACGCGAGCTGTACCGGCTCGGGCGCTGGATGCGCAAGGGCGCGCCGGACACCTTTGACGTGGCCGGCCTTGCCGCCCTGCTCGCACGGCTCCGCAG
>JBGTRP010000155.1:0-11329 GCA_041940685.1 Acanthopleuribacteraceae bacterium | reverse complement strand
CGCACCGGGTGGCTCAGTACTTCCCCGGGCTGATCGACCACGGCGCCCTCGATGGGTTCGCCGTCCAGATCCGCCACGATTACATCCATGGAGAAGGGTTCTCCACGCGCCACGAAATTGCGCGCCGAGCGCAGGCCCACGTAGTAGCGGGATGGGTGGATCAGCAGGTGGTTGGAGGCTTTCCATTCCTGGTTGTTGACATCCCGCACTGCCGCCTCCACGGTCAGGCTTTGCGGCGTCGGCGGGTTGGCCTCAACCGCGTGAATCTCTATGCGGTGTTTGCCGGCGGCGTCGGTCTCACCCTGAATGGTTTCCACCCGGCCGCTGTCGGGGGTGGGGATCAGCCGCCACCAGGGCTGCCAATGACCGAACTCGAAATCATCCTGGTTGGGAGGGCGGAAGCTACCTTTGCGCGCGTTTACGGTCCAGCGGGTTCCGGCCCGCGCGAGCGGCCCACCCGCGTAATAAGAAGCCGCGGCCTCGATCGCGATGCGGTCGCCCATCAAATGAGGGCCCGCGTCTAGGGCCAGATTGACCTCGAATTCGGGGCGGCGGAACTCCTGAACTTGAATCGAATGGAAATGGCCGCGCCCGGTCTGACCCTCGCCATCGAGAGCGAGGCTGATTTGGGAATTCCCCAGGTTGGCGTTGTCAGGAATTTTGAAACCCAGGGCAAATCCCGAGAGCGCCGTGAGGTCCACGCGCCCTTTGGCATAGGCATTCCCGCGCGAATCTTTGACTTCATAACGGAGCGCGCCGGAATTTTTTAAGGAGCGCGGGTCCACGCTTTGCCCACTCGCGAGCAGGCGAACCCAACCCTTGATGTGAACCTGTTCGCCCGGGCGATACATGCCGCGATCATCCACCACGTACCAGGCCAGGCGATCGGCGCCGGTTTTTTTGCGCCAACCGCTTCGCTGCCAATCCCACCAGCCCGTGCTTTCGGGGAGAATCGCCACATCGCCGCCGCTTCTGGCGACCAGCATTTTCTTGGCGCTGTCCCGGTCGGGCAGGTCCAGTCCCACCAAACCACGGGCATCGGTATTGCCGCTGGCCGCTACCCGGTTGGCGGTGCCGGTCTCGAACAGCTCGACCCGGACATTGGCCCGTGGCGCGCCAGTGGCGAGATCCGTGGTCCAGCTCACCAGGCGGCTCGAATCCGAAAAGGCGTCCAAGCCCATTTGGGTAGCCTGAACCCAGGAGATCACCTCCTGGACCCCCCTTTGAGGAGGCGCCGTGCTCTTGGTAGTGGGATTGCCGGGGAGCACATGAATGATCATTTGGCCGAGGCCATCCTGAAGCGCCGAGCTTAGGTCGAGGGGCGTTTCGACCAATGTGTCGGGCTGGTGATCCACGCTTACCTCTGCATCGAATACCAACTCGCCCGGCGGCGTTTTTGCCTTTTGGTAGCGGTCCATCATGGCTTCGCTGAAACCCTGCCAATCCTTCGGGCCCACGCTGTAGATGCGAACCCGGAGCGTTTGGTAATTAGTGGAGTACACCGAAAACGCGCGCGGTCCGTCCGGATCCAGAATGGTAAAGGTCGAGGCGGTGCTGAACAGCCTGGGAGTGGCGGCGCCAACCTCGAAGCTCAGCTCGACCGCTTTCTCCAGGGTTTGGCCGAAGCTGTCGCGGATATCCGGACTCAGGGTGACCGTATAACTGGTGTGACCCTTGGTAAGGCCCTGAAGCGTGAGCTGGTTGAAACCGGGCGAAACCTGAAGCCCCTCGACCGCGGGCTCTACCTGGACCCAGTCCTCGCGAAAAGCCTCGATGTCCAGCGGGTTGCTGAATTGGATCGTCCAGGGTGAAAGCGGCTGACAGGCGTTGCCCCAGTTGCAGCGATGCTCCGTGACCTTCAAAGGCCCGAAGGTGCGGAAATCAAATGACTGGGGTTCCTTGGTGACCAGCGGTCCCTCCGCGGAGGGGAGACCGGGCGCCGCGGTCACCTGGATTCGGCTTTGGCCGGGCAGCCTGCCGTTGGGCTTGCAAACCAACTGGCGATCCTTCGCATGAGCCTCCGCCAAACGGGAGATTTCGGGGTTGTTCAGCCATTCCTCCTCGGTGGCGAGCCGCGCGGAGAAGCGTTCATTTCCCGCGGTAATGCGGATAAAAGGCAGAACTTTTTCGGGGTCGATCCTTTGATCGAAGGCCAGGAACAGGAAGGGTTGGCGGGAGTAGCTGCCGTTCCCGTGGGGGTATGAGCCGGTAATTCTGGGTGGGGGCGTGGAAAAGGACCATTCCTGGAGGCGATCCAACCGTTGGCCATTGACTGAGGCGACCTCAGAGGGAATTCGCACCTTATAGGCGGTTGCCATGGGCAGCCTGGTTTTGGCGTCGAACACCAGAGTTTGCGTCCCCAACCAACGCCAGCGCCCTTGTTCGGGTAGAGGATCGAGCCGCGCGGGAACCGCTTCGAGCGCCAAATCCCCGTGCGCGGAAAGCGGAACCATGGGCTGAGAGAAGGTGATGCTGATATTGGCCGCGAGATTGACCGCGCCTTCCGGGGCGTAGCGCAGGATTTCCAGGGGGCCGTCCGGTTGGGGAGCCTCGCGTTCCCGCGGCGCGGGCGGGGGAAAGGTCCCGGCCAGCACCTCGCCCGTCTTGGGAGCGGGCATGGATGTTTCCCGCAGGGCCAGGTCCTTGGTGTCCGGTGATTTTTCAAACGCGGGTAAACGCCCCAATAAGGTTGCGGTTTCGCTTTCGGATAAAGGCGCGCCCTGGCTGACCTTTACCGGGTCCCCTCCATCCGGGGCGTCAGCGTCCTGAGAAAGACGAAAGACAAACCCTTGCCCATCGCCATTTTGTCCTTGCGCCGCGGGCGAGGCCCCAATGGCGAGCCCTCTTTCCCGCGGGGGACCCGGAGATTTGATCGGGCCTACCATGGCAAGCGCCAAAATGAGAAGTTGGGGAATTTTGACCATGGGTTCCGCTCCTTCTGCCGCACGGGGTCGGCATGATGCCGATGGGGAGACGCGCCGTCCTGGCGCAAAGTTTCGTTTTTCATCGATGCGGGGAACATTCGGCGCCTCCGCGAGCTCCTGGCCCATCGCCGGAGATGACAAACAGGAGTAAGGATTTCATTGTAACGCCTTCGCGAGGATCAAACCCGCTTCAATTTTGGAGAAATGACAAAAATGATGGGGCCGTGCAACATTTCACCCGGGCTTGCTGTCTGAGGTTAATGAGTGTGAAAATGACGATTCAAAAGGGAGGTTCCCATGAAATTAGATATCCGTTTCCCCCTGCTCCTTGCAATGGCGACCCTGGGTTATGCGCTTTTTGCCGGCACGGAAGTGCGTGAATTCAACATTAGCGGCGAGCCCAACCTCACGCTTTCCAACATTTCCGGCGATATTGAAATTTTGCCCGGCGCTTCCGATCGGGTGGTGGTGAACTACCATCGCGAGGACGAACGCATCGATGTGGAAATGAAACAGGACGGCGACCATATCATCGTGGAAACCAAGTATCCCAAGGGGAATTTTCGCGGCAAGGGCGGCGTGTCCTTCGAGATTCACTTTCCCACCTCGGGCCAGTTGAAGGTTTCCTCGGTTTCCGGTGAAATCAGATTGAATGGCATTCAGGGCGAAATCGATATCAGCTCGGTAAGCGGCAATGTCGAAGTTTCCAAGGCCGCGGGCGATCTCAACCTCGGCAGTGTCAGCGGCGACGTGGAAATGTCGGATCTGGGCGATTCCCGCGTGGAGGCCAACTCGGTTTCCGGCGACGTGATCTATCGAAACGGCGATCTGTTGGGCCCAAAATACTCGTTCTCCTCTACCTCGGGCGATATTCGGGTTTCCCATGGACCCAACGCGTCCTATCATGTGAGCGGCCAAACCCTGAGCGGCTCCATCGACAGCGATATCGGCAGCGAGGTCGAGATTCGCAAGGCCAAGTACACGGGCCAGCAATCGATCAGCGGCACCTTCAACGGCGGTGAGGCCGACCTCGACCTCAACACCGTTAGCGGTAAGATCAGCCTCAGGATCGATTGAGAAACCGCAGGCAAAAACCCCAGGATACCGGAAAGACCGCCTACCTTCGGCGGTCTTTCCATATGGACCGCAGCAACAAAAGGCCCATGACGCCAGAAGCCAGGTACCCGGCCAAACCGATGACGGGAATTTCATGCCAGTGTGGCGGCACCTTGGAGAGTACGATCAATGAGGAGCCCACAATCATGGAGGCCAACACGATCGCCGAGGCGATGCGGTTGCTGGAATGATCCACACTCTCCCGCAGGGGTTGAAGGCCGAAGTGCTCCAACTCGATTTTGACCTTGCCCTGTTTGGCTTGTTTCAATAGTTCGCGCATCTCGCCGGGAACCTCGCGCAACAGATACACCAGATCCGATCCCGTTTCGTACAGGTCCCGGGAAATGCGAGAAGGGTGATAGCGGTTCAGGAGGATTTTCTGCATGAAGGGCCCCGCGGTTTCCGCAAAATCGAATGCCGGATCCAGGGCGCGGCCCAGGTCTTCGATTTGGGTGATCGCCTTGATGAGCAGAAAGAAGTGAGCGGGAATGCTGAGTTCGTACTTGACGGTCAGGTCGAGTAGCGCGCGCAACAGTTTGCCCACCCGCAAATGAGCCAAGGGGCGGTCCAAATACTGATCCAGCAATTCCGAAATATCCCGCTCCAGTTTCAGCCGGTCCACGAGGCTGTGCCCATGGGTGAGCTTGAGCAGGGCCTCGCCGGCCTTGACCTCGTTGCGGTTCACCACGTAGTTGACCAGATTCGCGAAGAGCTCGCGGCTTTGGCGGTCCAGCCGGCCCATCATGCCGAAATCGAGGAAACAGATGCTTCCTCCCTCGGTAACGAGAATGTTGCCGGGATGAGGGTCCGCGTGGAAAAAACCATGAAGAAAAACCTGTTTCATCATCAGCTCGCAGCCATTGCGCGCCAGGCGCGCGGGGTCATAACCATGCTGCTTCAAAACCTCGGGCCCTCTTGGTTTGACGCCCTTGACAAACTCCATGGTAAGCACTTTGGGAGAGGAGTAGCGGTAAAACACGCGGAAAACGCGGGCGTTCTCCTCCTCGCGGAACAATTTGCCGAAACGGTTGATGTTGGCCGCCTCGGTCTCATAATCGAGCTCCTTGTAGAGGGTGCGCGCAAATTCCTCCACGACCTGAGTCGGCTTGTGAACCTGGGCCAGGTCCAGATGGCGCTCCATGAGACTCGCAATGTTGCGCATGATTTCCAGGTCCATGTCGATCTTGGGCCGGATCGCGGGCCGTTGAACCTTGATGGCCAAGGAGTCCCCTTCTCGCGAGGTTGCGCGGTGAACCTGACCGATCGAGGCCGCGGCGAGCGGCTCTTCCTCGAAATGGGCGAAAAGTTCCTCGCATGTGGCGCCCAATTCTTTGGCGATAATGGACTTGACCCGCTCCACGGGGAAGGGGGGCACCCGGTCCTGGAGCTCTACTAATTCCTCCAGGATGTCGCTCGGCAACAAATCTGTACGGGTGGAGAGGGCCTGACCCATTTTCACGAACGTGGGGCCCAGATTCTCCAGAACCAGTCTCACGCGGGCGGCTCGCGACAGCTTTGCCACTTTTTTGATACGCTTGGGAACCAGGAACTTCCAACCGAAGGGCAGGTTCTCCTCCAATCGCAGGCTGGCGATCAGATCGTCGAATCCGTATTCCAACAAAACGAACAAAATTTGGCGGTAACGCTGGATGAAGCTGTAGGTGCGGGAAAGCGGAAGGTTTTTGCGGTTGCCCAATGTCGGCCTCCCAATCGGCGCAAAGGGGTGGGGCCAGGTGGATGTGAATTTCCAACCGGGGTCCCCTGTATTATAGAGCCTTGGGAATTCGTTTTTGAGGGTTGAGGCGCCCGAAAACCATGAGCCAAGTGATCATCGCACTCCAATGTTTGGAGAAAGGGAGATTAAAAATGGGGGCCAAGGATTTTTTTTGGGGTCCATGTGCAGCTTTTTGGCGCCTACGGCTGTCCAATCGTGTAGGGGAGGGGTGATCCTTGGAGCAGGAGCTCGTTTGGGTTCGCCGAATACAAAACGGTGAAACCCAATATTTCCAACAACTCTATCAAAAGCATCACCGCAAGCTATTCTCTCTCTGCTTTCGGTTCACCAAAAACGTCCAAGATGCGGAAGAACAATTACAGGAAATCTTTATGCGGTTATTGGACAAGATCGGGCAATTTGAGGAGAAATCTTCTTTCTCCACCTGGCTCCACCGCCTGGCCGTCAATCATCTGCTCAATTTCGTCAAGCGGGAGGAGCGCGGGGCGGAGGTTCTCGCCCTGGCCGAGGCCCCGGAGCAAACCACCCACGCCCGGCCCGATCTGTCGCTCATCCTTCGGCATGCCGTGCGATCCTTGCCCCACGGGTTCCGGACCGTATTTGTCCTTCATGACCAAGAAGGTTTTCCCCATGAGGAAATCGCGCGCATGCTCGGCTGTAGTCCGGCCAATTCGCGCTCGCAACTTTGCCGCGCCCGTTTGGCGCTCCGTGAAAAGCTAAACCCCTATCTGGCGGGAGAAAAGTCATGAAAAGAGAGCCAATCGAGGAACTTCTGGCCCGTTCCCTGGACGAGACTCTGACCCCGAGCGAACGCGAAAGGCTGAATCGCGGCCTGGAAGCCTCCGCGGAGTTGCGGGACTTGGAGACCGATCTCCGCATTTTGCGGAAGCTTTCCACTCGGGACCGGGTCCCCGAGACGCCGGTAATGGCCCCAAGACTCCAAGAGCTCGTGGACCAACGCTATGGCAAGCGCTTTCGGGTGGTCCCGCGACGCTTCTTTTCTTCCGGAATGGCCTGGGCCGCGCTGCTGGTCGTGGGTTTCGGCCTCGGCATATGGGTGAGTCGCATGGAGGGGTCCCCCGACGCCGGCAGGCTGTCGGATGTGGCCAATGAGGGCGCCCTGGCGTCGATTCGCGATTCGGTTAACCAAACGCGGCGGGAATATCACCAGGCCATTCGGCAGATGGAAACCCTCGCCATGCAGCGGTTGGAGCATCTTCCATCCGCAATTTCAAAGGACCTGGCCGACCATCTGGCCATTCTTGATCGGGCCATTCAAACCTGCGAGACCCTGGTCGAGCACCACCCCGGCGCTTACCACGCCCACTTTTCTCTGGCCCGCGCCTACCAGGCCAAGGTAGACCTTTTGGAAAAAATTTTGGAGACATAGTGCTTCCCTCCAAAATGAGCTATATTGTGAGGCGAACGGGCGCGGGATCCGCATGAGGGACCGGGCGTCCGGCCCATGAAAACCGGCTATGCCTCCCGCGTTGCGTTTTTTTGCCGAATCCGAAGCTTAGGTCGGCAACCCTTTCGCTACCAATGTTACGCGGGCGCCAGCGGATGAAATGCCTCGGGGTGGTTGATGAAAAAATGTCTCCTCTTGATTTGCCTGATGTTGCTGATTCCGGCATGTGAGCCGGTGGAGGTTGGCGAGCCTCCCGACTTCAGTGGACTTACCTCCACAACCGTGCTCAGCGAAAGCCAGGTGGCACTGGCCTGGTCCGCGGCAAGCGACGATTTGCTTCGGCCCGAGGAGCTATCTTACGCAATCTGGTTCGAGGAAGCGGGAACCGATCTGAACCTCGGCGCCGAGCCGAATATCCTCACCCGGGAAGGGGCGCTTTCCTATAACCTCCTCGATTTGAGCGCGGAGACCAGCTACAGGGTTGTCGTGCGGGCTCGCGATCGGGGCTCCAACTACTCCACCAATGAGACCAGCAGTCAGTTCACCACTCCTGCCGAGGGTTCGGGCGACTATGAGAAGGAGACGGTGTTCGACTTGAGCGCCTCCCCGCGGCAATTGCTGCAAGGTCTCGTTTTCAGCGGGGCAAGGGATGACTTGGGTGTTGTCTATGATGGCCAAATCCGTTGGTATAGAAGCCGCTCTAACGGACAGATCAGCCTGGAGTCCACGGCCACTTCCTCGAACACAACCATTCTCGGAGCCCACCTCGTGCCGGTGCGGCCCGACTTCACCCTCGACGACCTGCTGGTCCTCACCGAAAACGACCTGCGCTACTTTCAAAACGACGAGGGTGTCTTCGCCTCAGTTTCCGCGAGCTTTGAGGGTAGTCCGGCGTTTCGTTCCTTTTCTCATGTGGAAGACAATGGGCGCATGACCGCGCTTGCCTATGTTGATGCGTTGCACACGGCCCGCGTGTACAGTTGGGACGCGGAGGACGGGTTCGTCCTGGAAGCCACGGAAGGGTTGGGCAATAACCAGAGCGAATTTCGCCTGGCCCGCCTCGATGAGGATGCGCTATACGATTGGGTCGCCTTTGGCGAAAATGGCCTGCGCGTCGCGCTCGCCGATGGCGAAGCCTGGAACTTTGCCAGCCCGACCACCATCGATGAAACCGGACCCGGCAGCGCCGCCTTTCAGCTTTTCGTTCTGGACGGTAATGGAGATGGGAACCGCGATGTCTACGTGTTCCTGCGCAACGCGGCCGAGGATGAAACCAAGATGAGGGTCTACCAGGGGCTGGGCGATGGAGGGTTTTCCGATCCCGTGGAAACGAACTATGCCGGCGCCTTTTACGAGCGCCCGTCCTTTCACCCCGCTAACAACGACACCCTGCCCGATCTCGTGGTTCCGCAGGCCTCGTCGAACAATGTCGCGGTGTATGTGAGGTCCTCGGGCGCGAGCCCGGCATTCGATCAGTTGGAAGGCTATTACGGAGGAGTGGGAATCGCGGATTGGGCCTTTTTCGGCAATTACGACGGCTTGAACGGGCGCGACCTGGCCATTCTCTCCAGCGAGGAGCGCAAGCTCACCATCCTGCTTTCCAACACCCCGCAATAAGGCGTGCCGGCCGCTGGCCGACTCCATACCGCCATTCCGCCCTTTGGGACAATTCAACAATCTGAAATAAAGGATTTCCAGGGATATCTAAGTTTTCGTGCATTGCTTCCCGCCGTCCCGTTTTGGCGGGCGGAGTATGGTCCGGTCGAAGAAGCCCCTTCCCGAAGGTCCACTTTGCGGAAAATAAAGATATCCAAACACATAAACTGTTTGTTATGAGTGGTTTAATTTGATTGGCATGTTTCGCGAGGGGCTTGTTTGTGAATTATCTTTGCGGAGGATTTTTTCCTTTTCAGGCCAAGATGAATCCCGGTGCGAGCCTTTCGTGGGCTCTTGAATAAGTTGGATTTTTGGGGTACAATAAGGGGATTTTTGAAAAAAGGGTGCTTTATATGTACAAACCTGGTGATCATGTTTTTTATCCCAAAGGCGGGGTTTTTGTCATCGAGAAAGAAACGGATAAACGCATTGCCGGTCAAAAAATTCCCTTTTTTGATCTTATCTCCAACGACGGAAAGACCAAAATCAGCATACCCAAGACCAACGTTGCTCGTGTCGGCGTGCGGCGCCTGGTTTCCAAGAAGGAATTAGACAAACAAATGGCGCAATGGTTCCCCGATTTGAAGATTTCCAAGCTTCATCACAAAAACCGCAAGAGCCGCTTCGAGTTGTTGCGCCAGACAGGGAACTTTGAAGATATGGGAATGGTCGCGGTTACCATCCATTACCTGATCAACAAAACCAAGGCCACATTTGAAGAAAAGCGAATTTACGATCAGATCCGCAAACGCTTGGTCAATGAAATCGAGATCGTAAAAGGCTGGAAGGCGGACGTGGCCGAGACCATGCTGGTCCAAGGCCTGGACGAGGCCATCAAGCGCAGCCCGCCCCCCGAGGAAGAGGTGGCGGCCGGCGATAAACCGGTTAGCGAAACCGTGGAAGCGGCCGCGAGTTAAGGGCCGTCTCCGGAGAGTTAAAAGCGACTCTGGAACGGCATGCGCTGAACCCGCATGCCTGCGCTAGGTGCGCCTGGATTCAGGTTTGGCGCCTATTTGGAGTTGAAATCGGAGCGTCGGGCGGTTACCCCAGCTTGGCTTGAAGCTCTTTTATTTTTTGCTTGGTCCAGGCGTGGAGGTCTTCCAGTTTTTGCTGGAATTGCTCCCCGTTAATTTCACCCTTTTCCCATTTTTCGACCAATTGGTCATATTTCTCTTTGGCTTCCCGTTTCAAATCCTGGAGGCCTTCTTGGGCCTGATCCGAGGCTTGCTTGAGGTCCAGATCTTCCCAGTGCCGGGATACATCGCGCCAGCTCTTTTTGGCAAAGTCCTTGATTTTATTCAAGTCGATGTCGGGGATCGCTTCGCTGATGCGGCCTTCCCGAATGTAATCGGCGATGTTCCAGTCGCGCGTGTCTAACACTGGTACGGAGAATTCCCAATCCTTTTTTTCCCAAACCGCATAACCCTTTTCGGTCCGAACCACTTGGTAGGCGGCCAAAAAGTACAAAAGCCCGCCGATTGCCAATACCAAAATTACGAGGCTGAACAACCATCTGAACACCTAAAACCTCCCGAGGCGATTGTTTTTCGGTCCTGTCCAAACATTCGTTGCCTGCCGAAAAATGTTTCGTGGCGGGCCCGAATCGCCCTTTTCAGAATAGCATGCGCTTGGGTGAAAGTCTTTGCGCGGCCTCATGCCAGGCTATCCCTGAACGGGGACTGGTTCGCATCCGACCCGTCGGGATTGGCGCCATCCGGCGGGTGCAAAGGCGGGGGACATGGGTTAAGATGGCGGGAGGATTTTTTGGCGCTTTTTTGCCTCTGGGAGGAAGGGTGAATCTTGCCGCGGAGCTCAAAACCTATCTTGAACATATGAAGCATATGGGATTAGAAGGGTTGGCCTTGCCGCGCAATCCCTTTGCGGCGCCAGCCCCACCGAAACCGGATGGTTCCGCGAGCGCGCAAAAGCCTGGCGTCGCCACGGCCGCGGAGGCGGGCAAATCGGCGAAAGCGCCTTCTTCGGCCCGACCCGAGGTCCCGTCATCCGCCAAGTCCAAAGCCGCGAAAACCGAGGGAATCCCCAACCTATTCTCCATCATGGACATGGTGGAGTCGGATTCACCCTCGGAGGGCAATGCCCAAAAGGCGCGGCTGGTCAGCGGTGAAAATCCGGTGGAAATTCTGCGCAACCTGTACAAGACCTTCGAACCCTGCCAGGCCTGTGCGCTCGGGACGACCCGCAATAAGTTCGTATTTGGAGAGGGCCCTCCCGATGCGGACCTTGTTTTCGTGGGCGAGGGACCGGGCCAGGAGGAAGACCGCACGGGCAGGCCATTCGTGGGCAAGGCGGGCCAACTGCTCGATCGCATTATTCAGGCCATGGGTTTTAAACGCGGCGACGTGTTTATCGCCAACGTGGTCAAATGCCGCCCACCCGGCAACCGCAATCCTCTACCGGAAGAGGTGGCTCTTTGCCAACATTTTCTCATCGATCAGCTACAGATCATCCGCCCCAAGGCAATTTTTTGCC
>JBGTRP010000154.1:0-11365 GCA_041940685.1 Acanthopleuribacteraceae bacterium | reverse complement strand
AGCACCAGCGCGCGCGCGGGCTCCATCACCATCGCGGGTCAAACCTTTACGGTCAACCAGGACGGCGCGGCCGCCAACCAGGCGCCCACGGCTTCCTTTACCTTTACCGTCAATGGTTTGGACGTGGACTTCGACGCATCCGGCAGCTTCGATCCCGACGGCAGCATCGTCAGTTACGACTGGGATTTCGGCGACACCAACAGCGGCAGCGGCGTGGCGCCCAGCCATACCTACGCCTCGGCCGGAACCTACAACGTGACGCTGACGGTCACCGACGACGACACGGCCACTGATGACGATACGCAACCGGTAACCGTAACCTCTGGCAATTTCGTCCAACTCAGCTTTGACGACTTTGAATCCGGTTTCGGTTCCTACAGCGACGGCGGCAGCGATTGCAGGCGCAGCGCCCGCGATTCCGCCTTCGCCCACCAGGGTACCTTCTGTGTCAGGATTCGCGATAATTCGGGCTCCTCTTCGTCCTTCTTCACGACCGGGAACATCAACCTGAGCTCCTATTCCGAGTTGAAGATCGACTTCTGGTACATCGCCCAAAGTATGGAGGTCGGTGAGGACTTCTTTGTGGAATTCTTCAATGGCTCCTCCTGGCAGATTATCGCTACCTATGTCAGGGGAACCGATTTCAATAACGGTTCCTTCCAGAATCCTTCCGTTACCATTGATAGCGGCGCCTACAACTTCAACGCCAGTAACAAAATTCGTTTCCGCTGTGACGCCAGCGGCAACAACGACCGGATCTATATCGACGAGGTCGAAGTATCCGCGCGTTAAAACCATGAGCGGCTTCCTCCCCCCATGGAGGAGGCCCACAACCGCATCCGGCGGTCCTTGGCCATTGCCAGCGGGCCGCCGGAATGTTACAACTGAGATCGAGAAAAAGGCCCTCGGCCCTGGCGCCGGGGGCTTTCCTTTGAGGAAGCCATACCGGGCTTTCGTTTTTGGCAAACTAACTGGAGCTTGCCCAGAAACGCATTTTTTAGAACCATAAAGAACACAAAGTCACAGCAATGATTAAATGCATAAGATATTTAATTGCAATTAATTACCGAAAACTCTTTGTCTTGCCCTCGTGTCCTTCGTGGTGAATCTTGCGGTTTCTGTTTCGGCTCTAACTGGAAAGGATTCGATGATGCTTTTACATTGGCTGCTCCTCGGCCTGCTGGGCGCAACGCCCTCGGCCATACAGTCTCCCTCCGAAGATGCCGTATGGGAAATCGAGAAAATCACCTGGGACGGCACGGTCAAGGCCGGGGTCGCGGTGGAAATTTACAATGAATACGGAGACGTGCGCACACGTGGCGCGGGCGACAACCTGTTGGCCGTTTCGGCCATGGTCCAAAAACAAAAAGGCGACGAGCATCAGCTCAAGTTCGATGTGGAGCGCACGCCCGAGCGCCTGGTGCTGCGGGTCGTCTACGGCGGCGACGATGCGGACACCATCAAGGGCCGGGGCAAGCGTAGGGCCGATGTGACGGTTTTCGTCCCTTTTGGGCGGCCCTTCAAGGTGCGCACCCACAACGGCCTGATCGAGGCGAAAGGCCTTAAAAGCGATGTGGACTTCGAGACCTTCGGCGGGAAGGTGTTCTGCCGCATCGAGGGCAGCGCCCGCATCAAGACCCAGCAGGCGCCCATCCTCGCGGTGCTCAAGAAGGCCGAATGGAAGAATGCGCCCGTGTTGGAGTCCGTGTTGGGCGAGGTCGCCGTTCAACTGCCGTCCAACGCGAATGTGGTGGTCAAGGCCGTGACCTCGGGCGAAATTACCACCGACTACAGCCTGACCATTAAAAAGGAGCCCAAGGGCAAAAAGCACGCGCTGGTTGAGATCGGCAAGGGCACCTACCCGCTCTACATCAACAACAACACCGGCAATGTCAAGATTCTCGAGGGTAAATGGGTCGTCGAGGAGGTCGCCGAGAATTAATGCGGGAAAAGGGCAGGGGTAAGAATAGGCGATCCGGTTCATTGACTGGGAAAGTCCCGGCCACTTACATCACGCCAGTGGTCCGTGGCTAGTCCTCGAACAGCTTCATTTGGTCGCCCGCCCGGGGCGGGGGCTTGAAGATCCCGCGCTCCAGCTCGAAATCATCCTGATTCAGGCCGAGACGCTTGACGGCCAGCTTATAGCGTTGGCGCAACATCGCGGCGTACGGCCCCGTACCGCGCATGCGCTTGCCGAAGCCCGCCTGGTTCTCGCGGCCCTCGCGGGCTTGACGGACCAAGCTCATCACATGCTGGGCCCGGTCGGGAAAATGCGCCTCCAGCCATTCCTTGAAGATATCCTTGACCTCGAAGGGCAGGCGCAGCAGGATATAGGCGGCCCAGCGGGCCCCGGCCGCGGCGCCGGCCTCCAGGATCTTGTCCAGCTCCATGTCGTTGATGGCGGGAATCATGGGCGCGGCATTGACGGCCGTGGGAATGCCCGCCTCCGCCAACGCCCGGATGGTTTCCAGGCGGCGATGGGGCGCGGCGGCCCGAGGCTCCATGGCATGCGCGAGCTTTGCAACGAGCGTGGTGACAGAAACGACAACCATGGCCAGGTTTTTCTTCGCCATGGCCGTTAGAATGTCGAGGTCGCGCAGGATCAGCGCCGACTTGGTGATGATGGCCACCGGCTGCTGAAAGGCGGCCATGACCTCCAGCAGCGCGCGCGTAATCCGCAACCCCCGTTCGATAGGCTGGTAGACATCGGTATTGGCGCCCAGGGTGATGGGTTTGCAGCGGTAGCCCGGTTTGCGCAATTCGGTTTCCAATAGCTCCGCGGCATTGCTCTTTTTAAACAATCGCGTCTCGAAATCGAGGCCTGGCGAAAGGCCCAGATAGGCGTGGGTTTGGCGCGCGTAACAGTAGACGCAGCCATGTTCACAACCCCGGTAGGGATTGATGGACTGATCGAAGGGAATGTCCGGCGACTGGTTGGTCGTGATGATGCGGCGGGCGCGGTCTTCCTGGACCCGGGTCTTCAAGGGCGGCGGGTTTTCAAAATCCAGCGTGCCCCAGCCGTCGTCGAAGGCCCGGGTTTGGCGGGTTTCGAAGCGCCCCTCGCGGTTGCCCACCGCGCCGCGCCCCTTCCGCACGAATTTGAGGTCTACTTCGCTCATGTTCGTCCGCTCAAAGGCCGTGTCTCCATCCTATTATAATGGCTATTTTGGTGTCCGGCGAGAGGCCGCGGGCCGCGGGAAAATCCCCCGCATGTTATGCTTCGATCGAGTGGAGGAAGCCATGGAAGAGCCCGATTTGGAGGAGCGTCTGCGCGTGGACCATTACATCACGGCCGACGGGCTTTGGGTTTTCACCGAAAGGGCGCATATCGAACGAGGAAGCTGTTGCGGGTCCGGTTGCAAGTATTGTCCGTTCGAACCACGGGGCGTCAAGGGCAATCAACGGCTTCAGGAAGCGATAGCCGCGAAAGCCGTCCATGGGAAATAGAATTCGCATTTGATTCAGGGTTTGCGCTCGGTCTTCATCGGCGATTGATGAGGCGCTTCGAACCCTCTGCTGGGCTTTCTTGCGACCCAGGCTTTTTCAGGAATGCATCAGAGAACATTCCCAATCCATGTGAGTATAATAAGGAAAACCCGTTCTCTGGTGGTTCGATGGTTTGTTGGTTTTCGCCGGCTATGGGCCGCGTGGATTGGTTATGGCGCTTGAACTGGCTTGTGCTGGCGCTGATTTTGGGAGCCTGCCATGAGCGGGTTCCCGATGCGCCGCCTCCACCCGCGCCGCCGCCAGATGACCACGGCTTCGTAAGCGCGGTTCGGCAAAATGATGCCGCCGTGATCGCCCGCGCGCTCGGCGCTGGATTGGATCCCAATGCTCGCGACAGTTTCGGGGAGACCGCCTTGAATTGGGCGGTGCTGCGCCACAATGATGAGCTGGTAGCCGAACTTTTGAGGAGGGGGGGCGGTCCTAACCTGCCCGGCGCGCACAATAAAACCCCGGTTCATTGGGCGGCTCAGGAAGGGAAGGTGGAGATTCTGCGCAAGCTCGTCGGGGCGGGTGGAGATATCCGCGCCTTGGATCAGTGGGCGCGGGGCCCGCTGATGTACGCGGCTGTCAGCAACGACATCCCGGTCACCGATTTGTTGTTGTCCATGGGCGCGCCCGTGGACGCCCGTGACAAGGATGGGAAAACCGCCGCGCAATTGGCGCTGCTCGCCGGGAGCGGCAAGACCGTCGAACGCTTGATTCTCGCCGGCGCGGATATGGACCTCCAGGATGGCCAAGGGGATAACCTGATCAGCCTGGCCCTGAAAAAGAATAAACTTGAGCTCCTGTTGACCAAACCGATTTTGAAGAAGTATCCCAAACTCAAGCAGAAGCTGACCCGCAAAGGGCGGGATGTGATCCTCAACGGCCACGAGCGGCCGCGCCTGGATCCGGAGCGCATCGCGCGCCACATTCACCAAATGGTCAATCGCAAACGCCGCGAGTCCGGTTTTCCGGCCCTGCAATACGATGAACGGCTCGCCGGCTTGGCGGCCGCGCACTGCAAAAACATGAAGGAAAAGGGTTTCTTCGGCAGTGTAACTCCCTCGGGGCAAGGCCCTCTCGCGCGGGCTCGCGAATACGGGATCGGCGCGCAAGGCGAGGCGTTCACCATTGGCGAAAATGATTACCAGGGAAGAATCTACAGCGGCTTTTCCGCTGAGGTCAAAAAAGGGATTCGCTATTGCAGCTACCAATGGCACGGTCCTGAATCGCTGGCCAACAAGGCCCTGCTCTCCTGGCTGAGTCGCTCGGAATATCGCGCCAATATTCTCAGCGATCGCTATAACCGCTCGGGAGTCGGTTTGGCTTTCGACGATCAGATGCGGGTTTGGATCGTGCAGAACTTCGCCCATCTGGGCGAACCTCTCAAGACGGTAGTCGTCAACGAAGCGGAGCGGCCCAAGGTCGATGCGGTCTTCTTGAGCCGCTACATTCACGAGGCTCTCAACAAGGCAAGGGCGAAGGAGAACCTGCCTCCGCTTCTCTATGACGAAGCCCTGGCGGAGCTGGCCGCGGCCCACAGTCTGGACATGGCCCACAACGGTTTTTTAGACCATATCAACCCCCTAGGCGAAGATCCTACCGCGCGCGCCAAAAAACAGGGGCTCGCCGTCCGCCAACGGGTCGAGGATTACTTCCTGGAACGGGGCGTGGGAGAGAACATCTGCCGAGTGCGCCTCTATTCGGCCACCGAGGAAACCGTCTTTGACGGCGTGCGCTCCATTCGTTTCAACTGGCTGTCGCCGGCCGCCCTGGCGGACGCGGCGCTTGACCAATGGCTGGAGGAGTCTCATGGCCGCGCCAACTTGCTCGGCAGCGCCTTCGACCGCCATGGCGTCGGCGTTGCCCTTGACAAGGAAGACCGGCTCTACCTGACCCAGAAACTATACTCCCACCAACCCTTGGAGGACTTGAACCTGGTTACCATCCTCAATGAGGACGACAAACCGGAGCTGGATTACGAACTGCTGGCCAAACGCATCCACACGCTGATCAATGCCGAGCGGGGCAGAAACGGGCTGAAGCCCCTGCTTTACGACCCAAAATTGGCGCGCCTCGCCACCGCGCACAGTCTGGATATGGCCAAACGCGGCTTTTTCGAGCATTTGAATCTGGAGGGCGAGGACGCCACCGGCCGGGCGTCGCGTCTGGGTTTCGAGACCAGTAAGCGCATTGGATTTAAACAGTTCAAATCCGGAATCGGCGAGAATATTTATCGGGACCGGTTATTCCAGGGTTTTGAGCTGGTCTATCGGGGGGGGCGGCCGCAAGCCAGCCCGCGTTGGTACGAGCTGGAGACCCTGGCCCGCAGAACCGTGGAAGCCTGGATGAACAGCGAGACGCATCGCGAGAACCTGTTGACCGCCGTGTATCGGGGTCATGGGATCGGCCTTGCCGAGGACAAAGAGGCGAGAATCTTCGTGACCCAAAACCTCTTTTAATCCTTGCTCGTCTAAACGTGCTGATCCAACAGAATCGTATTGCCGTCCGGGTCGGCGATCATAAGGCTTGCCGGACCGGTCGAGCTCTCATCGGCTTCTGAAATCAGGCTCACGCCACGCTCCTTGAGCTGGCGTTGCAACTCTCGGATGTCGGTAAACTCATCCAATGGCTGGGCATCGCTGTTCCAGCCCGGGTTGAAGGTGAGAATATTCTTTTCGAACATGCCCTGAAACAAGCCAATCGCATGGGCGCCGTTCTTCATGATCAGCCAGTTCTGGGACTGATCTCCCGCGAAAACGGAAAAACCCAGCTTTTGGTAAAAAAGTTTCGACGCTTCGATATCCTTCACCGCCAAGCTAACAGAAAATGTTCCCAGGTTCATGTTTGCCTCCTACTCGATATGCGGGCCCCCATGTTGGCGTTCACCGCCGGTTGGCGCGAAAAGCCACTTGGAACGTACCGGTTGCCCGATTTCAGTTTTCATCCTAACCTGAAACCCTTTTTACGATTCACGCAATCATGCGGTTTCAAAGGCGGATGCGGGGCAAACGAAATAGTAAGTTTGGGAGCCGGAGGGGTCGAAAACCAATGGAAAAACGATTCCTAGCCTGGCGTTGCGGAGAGCCTGGGAACACGAAACTCAGAGGGGCAACAATGCGGCGAGCAGTTGCTCGGAGTGGTTGCGCCAGCTATGCCAGTTGTAACCGCCGCTTCGCAGTTTCGTAACCACCGGCTTGCCGGTCCCCCGGAAGAGTTGAGCGGCGCGCTGGCAGTCTTCGGCAACATTCACGGGCCATTCATGGTTGATCCCCGCGTAGCGGCCCCAGTCCATATATACCGGAACGCCGCCGTGTTGTTCCAAAAGGTTCTTGAGCTCGCGATCTAAAAAACTACGGGTAAAGAGCGGGCTTTGAAGGCCCAATTTGCCAAAATTTCCCAGCCCTTCAAGAACGAACATGCAAACCGTACGGGCGGACCAGTCACGGGTGACCATCACCCGTTTTTCCGGATCTTTGCTGATGGGAAAATTGGCTTCCAAATAAGGAAGGATGGTCCCGGTCATCAGTTTGTTAAAGCGTGGAACGTTTCCATCAAACCAAATGGGTTCGGGAAATTTAAAGAAAACGGCTATCGATTCCTGAAAGCTTTTTCCAGCCAAATGGTCAAGGGTTTGGATCATGTTTCCCTGCTTGATGGCTTGATCTCCCAAGGTATAGACCAGCAAAGGATAAGAATGACCGCTCTCGGCAGAGAATTTCGGCGGCAGATATACTGAAAAGGCAAACTTATTTTCCGTTCCCGGTTCTGTTAGCTCCACATCGGACAAGGTTCCCCGTTTTGCCAGGGCCGCGGGCTGAATATATGCGGGCTGGGGCCAATCACCGCGCTCCACGACACTGAATCCGCCATTTTCGGTTTCAACGGTATGGGGGTTTCTGGGATCGGTCAGGGGTTCTTCGTATTTTTTGAATCGATAGTGCCAGCGTTGGTTGGGCTCCAATTGGTAGGAGCGGTAGAAGAATTGTGTTCCTTCCACCTTGTGCATGGGTTCTTCCGGCCAAAATCCGGTCATATCGCCATGGATGGCGAGGTCTTCAGCCTCCCCCTCGAAGGCGAAATGAACCCATCCACGATCGGTGACGATCGGAAATCGCGGATGTTTTCCGAGAAAGTCCTCAATCATGGCTTTTTTGTCCGGCGCGTTCTTCAGTTGGGTGATGAATTGGCCGAATTCATCATCGGGCAAAGGCGGGGCTTCCTGTTTCCCGGCAATCGCCTCCGCTTTGTCCAAACGAACCGCGTAAAGATTTTTTAAATCCCGCAAAAAGACCTGATTGCCGACGATGGTCGGCGGCGTGTAGATGCGCCGGGCCGGCGACAACGCCAGGTGTCCCTTTTCCAAGTAGCCCTCGGGACTGGCCGCGACGACGGTCAGGGCGCCCCGGCCATCCCACATCAGCAAGTGATCGTCCACCATGGAGAGGGTCTGTCCACCGGGCGGCCTGGACTTCCATTTCAGCTCCCCATTCCCGGCATCAAAACAAGCCAGGAACCTGCCGTCGAAGCCATAGAAATGGCCCTGAAAATAAATGGGAGTGCAGTGGTTTCTTTTGAGAATGTTTTTCTCCCAAAGGATTTTGGGTTTGAATTCGCCTTCCTCGGCGTCGACCCGCATCAACATGGAGCGTCTCATGCCCGTGTATAAAAAGTGTTGCTCATCGACTGGGACCACGAGGGATGCGTCGTCCCGCTCGCGTAACTCATGGGACCACAGCGTCTTGCCATCCTCGGGGCGGATGCCGTAGATCCACCGGTTGGCCGCAAAAACCAACTGGCGGGTTCCCGCGAGGCTTCCAGTCCACGGGTTTTGATAGCCGAGCTTGTCGGCGCCGGCCTTCCAGACGACGGCTCCGGTTTGTTTGTCCAGGCCGGCCAGGGTTGCCTCGCCCTCGATGTTGAGCGGGACGATGAGGATGCGGCCCTCCACCAGAAGCGCGTTGCTGAAGCCGTAGGTGGGCAATTGCGCGCCCAGGGATTCCACCAGGGAAACCCGCCAAAGCGGTTTGCCGTCGGCATGACTGATAGCGGCCACATCGCCGCCGGGATGGAGGGCATACACCACGCCATTTTCATAGACGGGCGTGCTGATCGGTCCGTCATCCGAGCCGGCTCTTCCCAGGAAAAGATCGGCCATGCGGTAGCGCCACAAGAATTGGCCATCTTGAAGCTGAAAGGCCACGAGGTAATCGCCATCCCCGATACTGGCTGCGCAAATCCCCCGACCCTCGGCCACAATCACGGAGCTATAGCCCGAGCCCAAGGGTTTCTGCCACAACAGCTCCAGGGAAACCCCCGGAGCCCTGCCCAAACCCAGGTCCGACCGGGCTTTCAGCGATTGGTCCCGGCCGCCCCATTGCGGCCAGTCGTGATCCACGCCCCACAATTGCAAACCAACGCAAATAAGTCCCGAACAGATCAGCGCGCTCCCCATTCTTCTCATCAACATGGATCACCTCGTCGACTGGCCTTGATTTCCTGGCGAAGGCGGAAGGCGATTCCGCCACCCAAGCTTGGGCTTTTTTATAATCGGAGGCGGTTCAGATGTCCTGAAAAATTTCTAAAATTCTTATAAAGGATTTCTTAGGTCAGGAATTTGCGGCATGGTTCAAAGCTGTGTAAGGCCGTGAAGGATCACAAAAATCTTTAGAGATCCGGCTCCTGATCTCACGACCGCTTTCGACCGAATTGGGTGGAGGGCCTTGCGGTTTTCGCAAGCCTGCTTGAATCGAATTGCCCACCTCTTT
This sequence comes from Acanthopleuribacteraceae bacterium, assembly GCA_041940685.1. Classification (GTDB taxonomy): domain Bacteria; phylum Acidobacteriota; class Holophagae; order Acanthopleuribacterales; family Acanthopleuribacteraceae; genus JBGTRP01. The sequence goes on along the minus strand of JBGTRP010000154.1, from coordinate 2,108 downwards.
GCTTGACTGTGCAAGAAAGCGCATTGTTTTTCCAACCTTCGCATTCTGATTGTGTCTTTTATTGCAGGAGTGAAGGTTGCTGAGAAACCTATCTGAACAGCTTTTCGAGAAGTACCCATTCACGGATCAGGTTCCTTTGAACCAACAAGGCATTTCCTTCAAAGCGGCGGCCAGCTCTTTGGCCAACACTGAATCTATTACCACAGAGGACCACGACAGACTCTAGGTGTTCAACCAGATCAAAGCCGCTCCAATCCGAACTGACAACGACCCACCCAAACGATTGGTATCTTGCCGAGTATTTACAAGGAACAAGGAGAAACCTATGTGCGAAGTGACGATTTCTTCCGTGAACGGGACGCCTGCCGCATCTGGAGCAACGACAACCATAGAAGTGAAGGGAACTTCCAAGAATTGTGACTTTGTCAAGGTGACGATCCAGCTTGGCGGGGCTGTATTTGATTCCCCCGTTCTGCCGACGGCGGGCGGCTGGAGTTATCAACTCGTGCAGGATGGCAATTTATGTGACCAGGATGTGTATGTCAAAGCCTGTTGTGTGGATGAAAATGGGGCGGTGAATCCGGATTGTTGTGATGAATACAGTGGTCTCCTGTCCTGCGAAAGCGGCGAATGTTGTTTGGATTTTAATGTTGCGCATCAAATAGGCGAGTGCGATGAGCAAGGAAAAAGAGAGGTAACATTCAACATTAGCTTTACCGTGATCAATCAGGACTGTCTTCCCTATGCAATTTACCTCCACTTTGGCGATGGATCCGGAAATAGCGCGCCCTTCCCCGTCAACAGCCTAGGAAATCATACTTTTACGGTCTCGCATTTCTACCCCGGAGGCGCCAACTATACGGCGGTGTTACATTACACCTTTCATACCGCCTGTGGCAGCCTAAATATCCCCATATCCGTACCCGAATGCGACCCGAAAGACTGCTGTCCCAAAATCAGCCAGGTGAAAATCCATGTGGGTGATTGCGATGATCAGTGCCGGCGAGAAGTCCAATTGCAGACTTTTTTCGAACCGCCGGCGGCGGGATGCGGTCCGGGATTCCTGGAGTGGGAATTTTATGATTCGAATCAGGCCCAGGTTTCTACTGGCTCCGGATTCGTTACCAATCAATCCTCTCCCCATATGGATACCTTGCATCTTGATTCTTCCCAGTCTCCGATAACGGCGGTGCTGAATGTTTTGCATCCACAAGATTGCCCCGACATTGAGGAGAGAACGATCGTCATTCCACCATGCAAGGGTTGTCCGGATATTCAGCAATTCACTCATGAGGTCAAAAACTGCGTTAAAAAGGGCTCGGAGTGTTGCAGAAAGGTGGCGTTCACCGTCAAAGGAAATTTCTGTGGCGAACCCATCATCAAGATCGATTATGGAGACGGAAACACGGATCAGAGAACGATAACCGCCAAGGGTAACCAGACCATCGTTTTTGAGAATGAGTACTGTAGTTCCGGAAATTACCCCGTGAAGCTGGAAGTGCTATCGCCTGCCAACTGCCCCTCAAAAACCATAAATATCAGCGTGCCCAAGTGTGACCCCGAGGAATGTTTTGAAGTCTCTCCTCCCACTCCCACTCCTCACTGTCCCTGCTGCATACTTCTCTGTGTGTTGACGCTCTTATACTTTACTTTATGGGCATTTGGCCTTTATTCGGGTAGCGTTACCGTTCTTGGGGTGACCATAGGGTTTGGCGTTTCATCATTTCTCTTCAGCCTCTTTTTCTGGTTAATCATTACCTTTTGCTACAAATTAAACCCAGATTGTAGGAAATGTTGGGAATGCCGGGTCTACAAATGCATGTTTTGGGCATCTATTATCAGTGCTGTTGTTGTCCTGATCCTTTTTATCATCCCCGCTATTACCGTTCCTCTATGGCTGTCTGCCTTGATTGGAGCCCTGGGTAGCGCGTTACTATTCTGGACTCTTATGAGTTCCGATAGGTGCCAGGTTTTCTACGATACGGGAGAGTGCAAATAGCGGGATGCCTCCCAGCCGGTCCAGGTGAACCGAAAATGGGTTGTCGGCATCCCTCAGAACACAGAGGTCAGAGATCAGAGGTCTGAAACATTTGATTCTTGCTGATCTC
>JBGTRP010000153.1:0-11410 GCA_041940685.1 Acanthopleuribacteraceae bacterium | reverse complement strand
CCCCGCCTGCGACACTGACTCGGTCCAGGCCAGATTTTGCGGCAAGGGAGGCGAGATCGGTGAGGTGCTCCGGACTCTTGCTCTGGGTCCATTCCACGGAGGAAACATGGTGCTCAAAAATTTCCCGCACCGCCGCGGCTCGGGCCCCCGCGCGACCGGCCCCCGCCGAGGGATTGATGATCACAAGGGTTTTCAAAACCAGCTCCATTGCCCTTCAGGGACACAATTTCGTGGCATTTTTTTTAATGCAAGCCCACAAGAAAATGATGAACAATGGTATCACAGATCACAAAATTGACCACGAGGTTTTTGAATTTCGCGCAATGAGTAACCTAGAGAAAGAACGCGGATTCAAGCAGGCGCGACAATTCCTCTTGTTCCCAAATACCCGCCAATGGAGATGTATCCCAGACTTAACAAAAATACGTATTCAGGAAAACGTCCTAGTAGTACGGTCAGGTAGACGGCTATCAGATTTGCAAACACGAAACATTTCCAAAACAACCCCCGTCCAGCGATCCACCTCATCAACAAATGGACCTTTGGGATCTTCAAGGGACCCAAAAGCATCAGGACCCCCAGCAAGGCCAGCAAAAGGGCCAGTGGCGGCCCGGTCAGGGAAATGCCGTGAACGGAGCAGGAAAGCAGGAGCGCGGCCACCATGGACCCGCCCAGGGTCGAGGGAATCCCCCGAAAAAAACCTGGGCTCGTGTCCACCGCGCTCAGGTTGTAGCGGGCCAAACGAAGCGCGGCGCCAAAAGCGTAGACCAGCGCGCATGCCTGGGTAAGGACCTGCATGGGACCGTCGGCATCCGTTTGGGCTCCAAAAAGGAAAAAAGCCGGAGCCAGGCCGAAGGCAACAAAGTCGGCGAAAGAATCCAACTCGGCGCCCATGGGACTGCGCGCTTTCAGAACCCGCGCCAACAAGCCATCAACCTGATCGAGCAGCATCGCGTACAGGACAAGCCAGGCCGCCCGCGTCATCTCGCCATGAACCGCGTAGCGAATGGCGAAAAGTCCCAGCGCGAGGCTGGTGAGGGTGACGATGTTGGGAGGCAGATAGCGCCACTTATCAAACAAATTCGTTTTTTCCAAATTGCAAAAATCAAAAAATCCGTTGAGGGAAAACCGGCGACCGGCCCCTCCCCTCGCCCGGAATAAGCGTCCAAGGGGCCTCTCGGTTTAAGCGCAAGTGAGCAATTAACCCGCTTTCTGAAGCACGATCTTATTCAGGGTGATCGCCACCTGGTTTTGGATGCCCGGTTGATGCGCGCAACCCGCGGCGAGCATGGTGTCAAAAACGAGGTTGCGCAGATCCTCTCCCAGCACCTGGACGAGATCGATGGTGACGGGTTCACTGGAGCTGAGCACCAGACGACCCTCCTCGCCGTTCGCGTTCACCGCGAAGCTGAGATCCATACTGATTCGATTCCACAACACGAAGCGGCCGCTGACGGAGCCCGCGCTCTCGGTCTGCGCCGCGTCCACGCCCTCGATGCCCGTCACCTCAAAGCCAGCGTTGGCGACGTTGCGCATCAGCATTCCTTCCAGTTTGGCCCAAGCCGCATCCACGGGCTCGGGCAGGATGGCCGAAGGTCGCACGCCGAAAAAAGACTCGACTATATTCGCATCCCGCAATGGGTTATCCAGGCCATCGGTGGCCGCGGTCTTCAGGGTGTCGATCTGAACCGATATTTTTCCCGAACCATCGGAAAAATTAAGCCAACCGGTCACGCCTTCCGGAAACCTGCCCGTAACCGGACCCGCGGAATTGCTGACGATCACGAAGCTGATATCGGTTTCGTCCGCCAGGACGTGATAGACATCTCCCTCGGCGGGAGGGTCGGTCATTTCAAACCCTGAGCCCTGTTCATTGGCCGCGGGTTCTTCCGCTGGCGGTTGTTCCGGGGCCTTTTCGGAACCCTCGGGAGAGCCCCCGTGGTGAGAACCCTGATGGCAGGCAATGATCCCCATACCCATTACCAAAACACAACCAATCCACTTCCCCATTTCTCGGCTAAAGCAATTCATTTTTTCGCTCCTTTTCGGCAAATCCCACGATTAAGCGCTTGCCTGGCAAGAGCCATTCGCGGCGGGTAGACGAATCGTATCGGGAAAGTACTAGCTTAGTACATTTTAGGCCGGGGTCACAAGCCTCCAATGACCACCGAAAGCGGAGCAATGATATCCTTCGCGGCTTCCCGCGCCAACCTCGCAGAGAATGCATGCGCCCGGAAGCCCGGGTTGAGGCGCGCCGAGGGCTCGGTGAGGCCGAGGTTCGGGAAGGCCGCGCAAAAAACGGCCTCGGTAGATTCATGGCCGGGATCGGACTCCCTGGTCACCTTGGCGGTCAGAATCTTTAATTTTGTGTGGTGTTTTTCAAACGCCAAGGCGACAGTTGCAAGTGTCAAGACACAAGCCGCAAGCAGGGGGCAAAGTAAATCCAACTTGTGGCTTGAAGCCTGGAGCTTGTTGCGTGGGGCCGCGCAACCGGAAACTACAAGCCTGGATGGGTTGGGCGCCCCCGGCTGGGCGCCCCCGGCTGGGGCGTGGCCCCGCTAGAGTTGTGTCAATGATTTCATGCCGCAATGGGGGTTCATTTGGAAATCAAAGAAAAACTCACGCAAAGACGCAAAGCTCGCCAAGAAAATATCTCTCAACCTTCTTGATTTAAAAAAGGAAAACAACTTTCTTCTTTTGCGCCTTGGCGGCTTTGCGAGAGAAAATTCCTGTTCTCGGATGAACACCTATTGCGCTTTGCAAAGACGTAGTAGACGTGACATGACACTAGTTGCGGATCACCTGGAGGCCGCCGGTTTCAATGAGTAGTTCCTCATCCGCCAAGCAGGTGTTCTGGTCGATGAAAATTTTTGTCGGATAACCCCAATCCGCATCGTATTCGACCACGAGCCCAACCACCCCATTGGCAATGGCGTCTTCGACCAGCGAAAAAAGGTCGAGCACCGTGTTGTAGGAGCGGTAGTACTCCACGGGAACGGGTTCGCCATTATCGCTGTATTGGAAAGATTGAATCCAGTTCTGTTTGACCTGCAAGGTCACTTGACGGGTGATTTCCTCGGGGCAAAAGCACAAATTTCGATATTGGAGCAGATAACCCGAATCGATGCCGGCCCCCAGCCATTTCGCCCGGTTTTGCTCCAGTTCGCGCAGGGCTTCGCCATGGTCCGGCACCGCCAGGGCCGTGTTGCCAAGCAGGTAGCTATTTTCATCGGAGGGGGTCAAGGAGCCGCGCAGGGCGGTGATGATCAGGGGCGAATTGGCGCTCACCTCCACGTAGGAACCGGATACGGAGGAGAGCTCCCCGGCCAGGTTGACCAACATCTTAGAAAAGGAGCCTTCGCCCGGATTGATGTTTTTACTCTGCAGCAAATGGCCCTCGGCATTGAAATGATGCAAAACCACCTCGACCCCGGCGCAGGCATTCATATTGACGATGGCGAGACCGTCGAACGCCTTTGTCCAATCGCCGGGATAGACGCGCCAGCGCAAGGCCGACCGGGTCTCGCCCGGCACGAAAACCGCGCTGGCCGGATTCTGGCTGTATTGGTAAATAAGGCCGGCAATCACGCCTGTCAACGTTTCCTGAGACAGGGGCCCGGGTTCATCGCGAATCCCGCCCTCGATGGTAAAAAACGCGACCGCCTCGCCCTTAAACAGTGATACCGGATCAAAGGTGCTTCTGGTATGCGCGGGGATTTCCACGGGAACGGGGTTCAACGGCTTGCCTGAAGCATCGAAGGGGATCAAGGACAAGGACCGCGGTTGGCCCAGAAGGTTCTCGATCACCAACTGAACCTGAAAGCTCAGGGTGTTTTGCGGTAGATGAGCGATGGTGATGCTGGTTTCACCGCCCGCGCGGGCGCCTAAGCTCATGACGACGCCGCAAAGTAACGCGAGGGACAGAGAACCCATGGGTTGGCGTTTCATTTTTGCCTCCGAAAATCGGGAACTTTTTTGTTCCGCCAAACCATTGAGAAGCAAGTTTTATGCTCAGCCGGATCCCTGATGCCCACCCAAGACCAAGCCGCAAACGAAGATCGGGGAACCTTCCGGCTCCCCGATCGTTGGTTTTCAAGTCATGGCCGCGCGCCCAAGCGCAATGACGGCCTTTGTTTTTAGAAATTCTCACAGGTTTCCACGTTGTCGTTGGGCTCGTATGTAAGCGAGCCATGGTTGATATTGGTCACGCAGAAGGTGGCTCCCGCGAGGCTGTTGACCTTGGGCGTCTTCAATGTGGCCACACCCTGGTTGTTGGTATTGCCCGAAAGGGATAGGTTCAGACCGGCGCCGGTGACGCTGCCGCTGACGGATGCGCCGGAAACCGGATCGCCATTATCGTCCACCACCGTGACATTGGCGCGGCCGACCACGCGCGGACCTTGGTTCTGAATGGTAAGGGTGATTTGGCTGACATGCATGGTGCTGCCGCCACCAGGTCCGCCGGAGGGGTCCAGCCACTGCAAGATATTGGTGTAATAAGCCGCAAAGGCGCCATCCACCGTGGCGTTGCTGCCGGAATCACAGGGATCGTTGACGTTAAAACCGCAGGCGCCGGTGAGTTGACCCACGATTTGGCCATTGGCGTTGAGCACGGGCGAACCGCTGCTGCCGCCTTCGGTTGCGCCCGTCACATCGCGGCTATAGATCCAATTGCCGCGCGGCCAGCCGCCGCAGGTGCCCGCGGAGGTATCCACCTCATGGCTGGAATAGGCTTGCGGCGCACCGGAGGGGTGGCTGATGCGATAGAGATCGGCATTGTTGGTGTTGGCCACGGCCGTCGCGCTCCAGCCCAAAAAGGCGCTGCCGGAGGGCGCGTTTTCGTCCAACTGCATGAAGGTGTAATCGCTGGTTTTGGATTTGCTCAGAATGGAAGCGCCCATGGTCCTGGGAACCGCGCCGACCGGGTTGTAGCAGGCGCCGCCGCAGCCGGAGGTCTCGAATTGGAAAAAGGCCTCCATGCTGTTGGCCTCGTTGTTTTTGCTGATGCAGTGATTGGCGGTAAGGAAATAGGGGATTTGGGTAGAGCCGTCGGTATCGGCCACCAGCCCGCCGCTGCAAATGTAAATGAAGGCGCCCGAGACAAATTGAATATGGGCAACCGCATCGCGGGCATCGGAGACGGCGCTCACGCCATTATGGCAGTTGGCGTCTTCCACGCAGGGCTCGTTGAAATTGCAAAAGGCTCGACCGGGATCGGGGTTCTGCAAGGAAGGCAAGAGGAATTTGGGTCCAATATGGGCCAGGTTCTTAATCTCGAAGCGGAGATTTCGGGTTACCGAGCCGTAGGTGCGCAGTTGAAGAAAGGCCTCGGATCCCGAAAGTGTATTCGACCACAGCTCACCCGTGGCGGAGGGTCCTTGATCCGTATAGGGGCCGAAGGCTTCTCCCAGGGAGTTATATACGTATAGCTCAGCGTTGGGTGGAAGGTCGAGCCCCGTGAGGTGAACGCGCACGGCCGTGGCGCCCTTGGATTCAAGCACGGTGGTCCAGATCATGCCGCCATCGGCGGCCGCGCGGGCCACGCCGCCGGAAACCGCCTGGCTACCGGTTCGACGCAACATCAGGGTTGACAAACGTTGAAAATTTACGCTTCTTTGGGCGGCAAGGGCCACGCCCACGAGTGTTTTGCGGCCCGCATCATCGGGTCCGCAGCTCTCACAAATTCCGGTTTCCAGGGTTTTCAAATCCTCCGGGGAGGGCTCCACCACCAGACGGCTCTCCTCGGCGCCCGGCGCCTTTTCCGAAACCAGCCATTTGAACAGCTCTTGTTGGGCCTGAAGATAGGCATGGGCGTCAAAGCTTTTCAGCGCGGGCTCGCCAAAGCTTTCCACCGCGAACGCGCGCGAGCGCTCGGGTTTCGGTCCCGCCAAAGCCGGACCCACGAAAAGCAGGCAAAAACTCAGCAGACAGAAGACAGTTCTCCTCATGGTACAAACTCCTTAATAGACTCGGTGGTTCAAAAGGGAATAACCATAAATCAATGGATGCTTCTTGTTTGGTGGCGAAAACCACCTTAGCATTTTTTGTTACCACTTGACACAATTTTAGAGAAATTCGTGCTTATGATTATTTTCTCGATTCCGTTATGCCTCGGTTTACACGCAAGCGGGGATTCACCGTGGACGGTTGTCCCGACGCCAGTCTCCATCTCGCGACCCAGAGACGGGGCGGCCAATGAATGGATTGCCACACCTGGCGGTCTTTCTCTGCCATTCCCGAATACAAGCGCGCGGGAAAATCCGTGTAGATGGCCAAAAGATTGCCGCGGCCCTAAGCCAGGTTCAGTAACTGGATCGCAAAACGGGCCCACATAAGCCACAGGACCAATGCGCCGAGCGCATACACACAAAAGCGGTGGAGCACCCGATTGTAGGTCGTATGGATCAGGCTGTGAAGGTAACGCGAGGCCACGAACGCCCAGGCCAACCAATCATAGAGCGGGTCCACCCTATGGGTTAGAAAGAGCAAAATGGCCAGCAGGTAAAACAAGACAGGGAGCTCGAACAGATTGCTGAAGTTATCGCCGGAAGTGGCGAATCGGCGCGGCAGCCTCGGGTTGAGCTTATTCATGTCCTCGGGGGCGAGGCCATGTTTCCTGGCCTCGCCAAAGCGGATGAGGTACATGCGCAACCACACCAAAAAGGTGAGCAAAACCAGCGCCGATACCGGTAGAAAAATTGCCTCGGCTTGCATACCGAAGGTCCTTTTACTGACCAAGCTCCTGAATGCGCTTGGGACGGCGGGCAAAGAAATAAATGGCCGCGCCGATCACACCGGTAAGCGCGATGATCAGCACCCACAACACTTTGTCCTTGTAATCAGCGGGCTCCTTGGCCACACATTCGTAGAGCATCCAAACCCAAAAAACGAATACCGCCAGCCCGAACAGGGCGAAAAGCAAGAGCACGATCGAGGCGATAATTCCGCCGGCAGCTTCTTCCATCTTGTTTCCTCCAAAGTCCTTACATCAAGCCCGAGCCTGGAATTGAAATCGGGTCAATCCCACTTGATGGTGTAGTTGGGCAGAACGTCGATCGGCAAATCGCCGACCTTGGCCAGGCTGTCCTGCAACATAGGTGTCATTTGGGTCCACTGGTTGAAAAAATCGTCAACCTTTTGACTGTCGCCGTCGCCCAAAAGGACGAGCAGGTCATGGGCCAAGTCGCGCACGCCCGCGCGAAAGTCCCCGAAGCGAATCGACCAGCGGCCGTTGTCGCCATCGTAGGTAATGCTGCCCTTGTCGACCAGGTAATTGAGGGAAAGCGCCGCGGCCTTGCCGTGGGCCTGGGCCAGTCCGAAACGGATGGAGCGGAACAGGCTGCCCAGATAGGAGACGTAAAATTCCTTCTCCCGGTCCGCCTCTACCACGCCCTCATCCATGAGGTAGGCCAGGGAAACCAGACCGGCAATATCGGCCTTGGCCTCTTCCAACGCGTTGTATGCCGGACCGATGGCGGCGTTGGCGGCCATGCCTTTTTTATCGCCGACCTTGACGGTGCGCGGTCCGAGCGCATGACAGATTTCATGCATCAGCACGAACTGGAAAAAGCCGTCGCTGGAGAGATGCGGCTGTTGAGATTCGTGAACCAGGCGCTCGGCCACGGGTTTGATGATGGTTTCGAAGCGGGCGGTGAACATGTTCTTCCAAAAGGTTTTTACCGTGCCCTTTTGTGCGTGGACGCGCGGATCGTTGGGCAGGTTGGCCGCCACGGCCTGGTAGCCCGCGGCGGCCTCTCCGCCGCGATGGATATCCTGGACGATGACGAACTTGGCGGTCAGCCCGCCCACCTTGGAGCGGTAAGCTGCCGACATGGGCAGGTAATCTTCCATGGCCTGAAGATGTTGAGTGTAGATGGCCAGCTTGGCCGACTCCTCCTGATCCACCACCTCCACGAAGCTCTCGTACTTGGCCTTGACGCCCTTGATGCCGTCGGAATAGGTTTCAAACGGTCCGATCACCAGTTCGTACTTGTTGTCGGCCATATCAATCCAGGCCGCATCGGCCTCGAAGTACTCGTCGCTGAGCAGCGCATCGGCCTTGAGTTCGAGGTACTTTTGGAAGGACGCGTTTTCCGCGAGCGCCGCGGCCTCGCGCAGCAAGGCCGCGATCCGATTTACGGTTTCGCCGTATTCCTCGTGATAACGCACCGCTTCGTATCCGCCCTGATCCTTCTCGCGAATCACGGTGTAGGGGTACATCCACTCCGCTTGTGCGGCCGCGTCCAGTTTTTGGTAGGCCGCATCGAATTGGGTGGCGGTCATCCCGCGAGGATACAGCTCCTGGCCGGCATAGTAGGGAATGTCTCCCATGAAAACGGCGTAATTTTGTAATTGATCATAGGGCATGGCGTTGCGCCGCAGCAGCGTGAGCGCCTTTTCGTGTCTGGGATCGTCGGGTTGGGAGAGAAGGAGATCGCGATAGCGCACACCCGCCTTGGAGGTTTGTTGCAGATAGACCTCATTGATCAGTTCCGAGGCTTCCACGAGTTTTTTGAGCAGGTTCTTTTCCCCCTCGGGAAGGCCGCTGGCATCAAAAAACATCTCGTAGGGCGCGTATTGTCCCAAGTATTGGTCGAGCAAGGCGTCTTCGACAATCGACGGCATGGGTTGCTCGCCGGTCCTTGATTCCTGGTCCGCGGCAGGCTGACTCCCCTGATTGCAGGCCAAAACCGTCAGCAGCAACAAAATCAGACCTTTTTTCATGTTCCGCTCCCCCATGAACCTGGATATTGCCTTGATAATGGTGGTGGTCGTATTGCAGGAAGCCTACTCCCGGCTGAAGGGAATGTCAATCCTAGAAGGGGCTATCCATCTCGGGATGAGATGCGTAACGGCATTTCGGGAACGGCCTTGTGTTCGGGCCGGGTTTCATCCGCCTTGGCTTTCACCCGCGAGGCGTACCAGTTGACGGCGGGCCAGGCGGAGAGGCCATGGGCGGCCACGCTTCCCAACACCACCAGTACCGTAATGCTGAACAGTTCTTCGCGTCTTCCCAGTCCGACCTGATCGAGGATCAGCAGGCCGTACAGGATGGAGGCAATGCCCCGTGGGCCGAACCAACCCAGGAACAGATGCGTCGCGGGCCTGAGCTTAAGCCCGATAAGGGAAAGGGAGACGGGCAACATGCGCACCAGAGTCAAGCTCGCCAAAGCGTAGAGCGCCAACTCCACGTTGAAATGCTCCAAAGCGGGAGGCAACATTACCGCGCCAAATATCAGAAAGGTCAAGAGCGCCAATAGTTGCCCCTCGGCCTCGGCGAATTCGTAGAGGCACTCGCACAAGTGACGGCCCGTATTGCCCACGGCCAATCCCGCGCAAAAGGCGGCCAGGAACCCGTTGCCGCCCACCAGTTCGGCAAAGGCAAACGAAAGCAACGCCAACCCCAGGGCCGAGAGCTCTTGGAAGGGTTTGGCCATCCAGCCGCTGCTTTGACCCCAACTCACCAATCGGGCGCCGGCAAACCCCACAAGACCTCCCACCAGCGGGCCCAAGGTCACCTGCATGGAGGCGAACTTTAACCAATTGTCGGTGGATTCGCCGTGACCCGCGCCGGTTGCGCCCGCGAGACAAACGAAAAACAGCAGCACCGGCAGGGCCAATCCGTCATTGAGCCCGCTTTCCACGTTGAGCGCCTGCCGAATCCGCACGGGCACTCGCTCGCTACTGACCACCACCTGGCCCAGAGCCGCATCGGTTGGGGCCAGGATAATGGCCAGCACCAGCGCCTCCCACACCGACCAACCAGGGAGCAGGAGCACTCCGGCGAGCGTGCCCAGCAACATGGTCAGCGGTAGACCCAAACCAAGCAGCCTCATGGGGATGCGATGCTCACGCAGCAATTGCTTGAGGTTGATGCGCGAGGCGTCCGTAAACAGCACCAGGATCAGGGTCAGCTCCGCGATGAAGTGAATCAGCGGATTTTCCGTATCGGCCTTCACCAGGCCTAACCCTGAAGACCCCAGCAAAAGGCCAAAGGCCACAAACACCATGGGAGCGGTGATCACCGTGCGCGTCAGGCGATTGGAAACCGCGCCGAAAGCCAGAATAAACGCCGCAATGACGGCAAAGATAAGATTGTTCATAGTCCCTGGATTGATGGCCGCCACGGCGGCCGAAATCTGCTGGTGTTTTTCCCTGTGATGGAAAGGCTTTAAGATTTAACCATGGTTCTCCCCCATTGCGCATAAAAATATCGGATGCCCGCGCCGCTCCCGACCAGGCCCCTTCGCTTTGGGGGCGCGGTTTCGCGGCGGGTCGACTCCAGGCAAGCGGCCAACCTCATTCATGATGAAGGGAATCTTCCAGGGGAAGCGGATCATAATTTCGAGCCGGGCTCATTTGTTCCTCGCTCTCATCGTGGTTTTCCGCGGTTGTCATTCACATTTTTGCTTGTTCTTTCCGGCTCCGGTCCGGGTCATTAGGACCGCGAAATAACATGGGTTCCCTGAAAAACATGGGTCGCCTTGGGGGGCGCTTCGAGCGGACGGCAGGCTGAAGGTTGTCGAGAAATTATGGTATATTAGCCGCCCAATCTGATGAATGGCGCGGGTTTGATTCGCCGCCTCATCCACAAGGAGCGCCAGGGTTTTGCAGGATATCATCGTCCCCGTACAAGAGCGCGTATCGCGTGAGTTGGATTTGGGCGGGCTGAAGGCGCCACTCGATTTCAACGGGATTTACGGCAATGCCAATCCACTGGAGCTTGAGATCGGCGTGGGCAAGGGCTTGTTTTTGCTCAACGCGTCCATGCGGCATCCCGAGCACAACTTTCTCGGCATCGAAATTCGGCGCAAATACCTCAACCAGGCGCGCGACCGCATCGAGAAGCGCCCGGTAGAGAATGTGAGGTTGGTCTGCACGGAAGCCTTTTCCTTCATGGAGGAATTCCTCCCTCCGGCCAGCCTCCACGCGGTCCATCTCTACTTTCCCGATCCATGGCCCAAGAAGCGCCATCACAAACGACGCCTGGTTTCGCCCGCGTTTTTAAAACTGGTAGACCGGGTCTTAAAGCCGGGAGGGCTGCTTTTGATCGCAACCGACCACATCGGCTATTGGGAATGGATTCAGGAAGTGCTCGCGGGCCAGGATATGCTGGTCCCAGGGGAGATTCTGCCCGAGCCGCCCGAGGGCGCGGACGGCCTCACCAACTACGAAATCAAGTACCAAATGGAAGGCCGGCCCATTTACCGCGCCGGCTACCGGAAACCCGATGGCCATTGAGGTCCGCTTCTTCAAGGAGCGCCAAAAGTTCTCGGCCGCCCACTTCACCCTGTTCGAGGACGGCGAGGTGGAGCGCCTGCACGGCCATAACTACGCAGTTTCGGTATCGCTGTCGGGCGGCAAGCTGACGCGCGGCCTGCTCTTCCCTTTTCATCTGGTTAAAAAGGAA
>JBGTRP010000152.1:0-11436 GCA_041940685.1 Acanthopleuribacteraceae bacterium | reverse complement strand
GATGATGTTGGCTTCGGGGGTTTTGGCCAACTCGCCGAGGCGTTGCAGGTAGTCGGGAACCCGTTGATCCTCTGCAAGGACCTCCGGAAAGTTGGCGAGGATCCTGCCCGCCAAAGAAATGTCCCAGGTTTCGATGCGAATGCCGCTGCCTTTCATAAATGCCCTCAGAATGGGGAGCCAAGAGTAGGTTGCCAGGGCCGGGGCCTCGGTCAGTTGTCCGAGCGATTAGCCGAAATCCCGCAAGAAGTAGAAAAAGGGCAGGAGCGAAATGATGAGGTACATCAGCCCGTATACCAGGCTGGCGAGGCAGGCCTTGAAATAGCCGCATCCGAAGAACTTGGCCATCATCCAGAAGTGGAAGAAGAAACCGAAAATCACGAAGAACACGAACATGAATGGTATCAAAATCTCGACCAGGCCGGTATCCTGGGAAAAGGGCCACAGGACCAGGGCCCCGGCTACCAGGAACAACAAGATGAGAATCGTCCAGACAACGCCGATGAGGAGGTGCCAAAGCAGGCATTTCAGGAAGGAAGCGGGCTCGCCAAAGATCATGAAGGCCAGCCAAAGCAGCAGGCTTTGCAGAAGCAAGGTAACCAGGGCGAGGCCAAGCTGCTTGAGTGGGTCCACATTCTGAGAGTTTTTCAGAATCTCCCTTAGCTCCTCGGGAAGTGGGATATTTTGGAAGGGAGAGGGCTTGTTCGGGTCCTTGAGCCTGGGGCGTTTGGGTGGCTCTTCGCCGTTGAGCAGCGCGGTTTGATACCAGTCGATCTTGTCCTTGGGAACGGTGAGCTCGGGTCCGTCGATGGCTTGGAAACGCACCATATCGCCATCGAGCAGTTCGTACTTTTTTTCGCAGTGAAAGGTCTGACCGGAGACCATCACCACCTGGTAGTCCGCCAGCAACGCGGCCGTGGAACCCAGCAGAAGCATCACCAGAAAAGGAAAACGATAGGATCTTTGCATGATGGGCCTCCGCTTCATTATAGGCGGCGCGGTTTTGCTCTGGAAATTGTTATTTTCATTTTTTCGGGGGCCTGAGGAGCATTGTCTCCAGCGATAATGGCGTAAGATGATCATGGTCAAGTCAAGAATCCGTCTATGATTTGCGTCGTTCAAATTTAGGAGGGGCCCAGCCTTGGAAACCAGGATCGAGTTTTGTAAAGCCATGCGTGCGGATGTGCCCCAAATCGTGGCGCTGCTGGCCAATGACCCTCTGGGAGCGTTGCGGGAAGATCTCCGTGACCCGCTGCCGAAGGCTTATTTCGCGGCCTTCGAGGCCATCGACCGCGATCCCAACCAGGAGCTCATCGTGGCCCGTAGGGAAGATGGAGTAATCGGCGTGCTGCAACTGTCCTTGATCCCCTCGCTCACCTATCGCGGCGGCTGGCGCGCTCAAATCGAGGGGGTGCGCGTGGCTGCCGCCAGCCGCGGTCTGGGATTGGGCCGGCGGTTGGTTCAACGGGCGATCCAGCGGGCGCGCGAACGCGGCTGCCGCATGGTGCAACTGACCACGGATAAGCAGCGATCCGAGGCCCTGCGGTTTTACGAGGGCCTGGGTTTCAGGACCAGCCACGAGGGCTTGAAACTCCACTTCGACCCGCCCCCGGTTGCGGATCAAAACGAATAACTCGCGGGGCATTTCCTGCTCTTTTCGAAATATGGGTTCGGGTTCCGGAATATGGGAATCTTGCCCCGGGATTCGCAACCCGACTATGATGTAGGCGTCGCGGGAAAATCTCGCGGGATGCGACGGAGGCACCCAGCCCGGCCGGTCGGGAATTGCTCGAACCGGGCAGTCGGCATCCCAGGGGACAAGATTCCAGTGGCTAGAGACAAACGGGGAAACGCGGATTTCCCTGGTTCTGGACTCTGGTTTCTTGAAACCGCCGACTTGGCGATCCAAAACACCGCCCAATCGTAAAAAAATTGGTCGCCAAGACGGTTGGGACGGATGGACCCGGTATCAAATTGATGGGAGGGCGATCTTCATGAACGCGAGGTTGCGATTTTGGGGTAAAGTTTCAGTCCGGCTCACCGTAGTTGCCGGGATCATTTGTTTGGGAAGTGGATGGATGCCGCTGTTTGCGCAGAAGAAAAAGCTCAGCCTGGAAGCGATTTTCAAGTCCGGCCAGTTCCAGGGAAAAACCGTGGCCGATGTGCAGTGGCTGCCGAATGGTTCCGCTTTCACCTTCACCCGGAACAATGCGGCAACGGGTACGCGGGATATTTACCGCCACGATGTGGAGAGCGGAGCGGAACAGATGATTCTGGAGGGCGGTAGCCTGCGCCATGACGGCAAGGCCCTGGCCATGACCGCCTATAAAACCACGGGCCAACAGGCCAACCTGCTCATCACCGGGCCGCGCAGACAGATCTGGCGCCACTCCTTTGCGGCGCCCTACTATCTCTACAACGTGGAGACCCGTGCGCTGACGCCGCTGGCCAAGGGCGATCCGAACCTGCAGAACGTGGCGCTATCGCCGAACGGTAAGAACGTGGCCTATGTCAAAGACAATGACCTGTACGTGGCCGAGGTCGCCAGCGGGGAGTCCAAACGGCTGACCCAAGACGGTTCCTTCAACATCCTCAACGGCGTCTTCGATTGGGTGTACGAGGAGGAGTTCGGACGGCCCGATGCCTTGCGCTGGTCATCGGATGGCGCCAGCATCGCTTTTTGGCGCACGGACCAGACACGGGTGAAAGCCTTTCCGCTTTTGGATGAATTGGGGCGCTATGCCGAGGTCACCAGCCTGAAGTATCCCAAGGTGGGAGAGCCCAACGCGATCGTAAAGATCGGCGTGGTCAACGTGAATTCCGGGGCCACGGTCTGGATGGATTTAGGCGCCAACGACGATATCTACATTCCCCGCATCGAGTGGACCAATCGGCCCGGCACGCTTGCGATTCAGCGGCTGAACCGGCAACAGAACTTCCTGGAATTGCTTTTTGCCGACAGCGCCACGGGCAAAACGCGCCTGGTTCTCAGTGACCGCGATCCAGCCTGGGTCGACGTCACCGATGATTGGATTTTCTTAAGCGGGGAAGACCTCATACTCTGGACCTCCGAGAGCGGCGGTTTCCGCCATATCTATCTCTCCGATTACGAGGGCAATCGCCTGGCGCGGCTCAGCGACGGCGCCTGGGAAGTGGGGTCCGTGATCGGGGTGGACGAGAAGAATAAGCGCGCCTATTTCTACGGCAACCGCGAATCGAGCACTCAAAAACAGATATACCGAGTGGATCTTCAGGGCGAAAAGCTGGAGAAAATCTCCGAGCTTGAGGGTTGGCATGATGCGGTTTTCTCGCCGGATTACCGCCATTTCGTGGATTATGCCTCCAATGTGCGCACGCCCACGCGAGTCGACCTGCGAAGGGCGGATGGGACATTGGTGCGGGCCCTGGAGGAGAATCGCATCCCCGCGCTGGCCGATTATCAAATGGTCTACCCCGAGTTCCACTCGATAAAGACCACCGACGGCGTCGAGCTCAGCGCTTATATGGTCAAACCCGCGGATTTCGATCCGAGTAAAAAATATCCCGTGATCGTGTTCGGTTACGGCGGGCCCGGCTCCCAAATGGTGATCAACCGATGGGGTATGGGCAGCCGGTTCTACCATCTGCAACGGTCGCTTTGGCATCAGCTCATGACCGAGAAAGGCTACCTGGTCTTCTGCGTGGACAACCGGGGAACCGGCGGCAAGGGCAAGGCCTTCAAGAATTTGGCCCACGGGGATCTCTCGAAATGGGCGGTACACGATCAAATTGAGGGCGCCAAGCACCTTGCCGGCCTGCCCTACGTGGATGCCGAACGCATCGGGTTTTGGGGTTGGAGCGGCGGCGGTTACCTGGCTTGTATGCTGATGACGCGGGCGGGCGATTATTTTTCCGCCGGTGTTTCGGTGGCGCCCGTCAGCGATTTCCGCAATTACGACACCATTTGGACCGAGCGCTACATGGGTTTGCTCTCCGAGAACGAGGCGGGTTACCGCGCGGCCAATGTGCTGGAATACAGCGATGGATTGAAAGGCCATCTGTTGCTGGTTCACGGGACCGGCGATGACAATGTGCATCCTCAGAACACCATGCAATTCGTCGATCGCCTGGTCGCCGCTGACAAGCCCTTCGATCTGATGCTGTACCCCAACCGCAACCACCGCATTTCAGGCGGCAATACCTCGCATCATCTCTACCGGCTGATCACGCGCTATTTCGAGGAGCATTTGTAAATTTTTGCTTTCCCGGGGCCAGCTTGAGGGGGTGAAACGACGGAGATTGAAGGAGCGTTGGCGCCCTGAATCGTCCATGCCGAGGCGCTCCGGTTGGGGCGTTTAAAGAGGTTCCCCGCGGGACCAATTGAGCGCTTTATTTTTTTTCAAGGAAATCTTGTCCTACCCGTAAGGTTAGGTTATAGTGGGGGTTTAAAAGGACGGATAACCTAAAATGAATGCCCCACGAACACATATGAATGGACAGGTGTTGTGGAAGAATTTGGAGTGTGATATGAAATTTCGTCTCATCCATTTCCTGCTGATGATGTCGATCGCGTTTATTTTGATCGATTGCTCCAGTACAGATCCGGTCACGAATTCGCCGCGGCAGGTGATCCCCCCACCCGATTACAGTTTTGTGCATTTTGACCCTTCCGCGGGTGACCCGGCCCAGATTCCTGTCCCGAACGAAATCCTGCGCAACCCGTTAACCGGGCAATTGGCGCTGCCCTTGACCGGCGACCCCGCGGTGGACGCGCTGATCGGCCAGGTCAACACGCTGTCCGGATTCTCCACCTCCGCTCCCTTCCGCATTCCCTTCGTGGGGAAAGTTAATGAAGAATCTGTCAACGGGCAGACTATTTTGCTGGTCGATCTCGTCGATTTGGCGGCCGCTCAGCAGGGCGCCGCGGTCAATCCGCTGAACGAGGTGCGTTTCGAGGTGCGATCTGACGCCTCGGGCGAGAATTCCGTTATATTCGGTTTTCCGGTGAGGCCTCTCAGCCCCGGCCACACGCATTTGGTCGTGGTAACCCAAGGCGTGATCGGCACGGAATCGGGCCTGCCGGTCGAATCGGAATCGCTCACCATTCTATTGAAGGGTGAAACGCCTTTCGTGGACGGCAACGGCAACTCCACTCGCGCCTCCCTTGATAACGCGACCGCGGCAGCTCTGGAGCCCCTGCGCCAAATCTACCAAACCATTTGGGCCGCCGCCGAGGGCGTTACCGGTCAAGACCGCCTTTTCATTCCATTTGCTTTTGCCTACACCACTCAGCCGCTGTTCGACACCTTAACCGAGCTTCGCGCACGGGCGCAAAACGAAACGCCCACGCCTGTCATTGCGGCGGCATCGATTGGCGCGGCGGCGGTGGATGGGCTTTTGAACGCGCTGGGATTGGGCGCGGTACCGCATGCCTCCGTGGACTCGCTCTTTTTCGGGAGCTACAATGCGCCCAACTACATCAGCCACCCCCTCAACGGACCCTTCCAAGGCTCGGGAAGCAACGTGGTAGAGGTGGGTAGAAATAACATCAATTTCATCGCGGCCCTGCCCGCCGGCCCCGGACCATTTCCCACCATCATCTTCCAGCACGGCATCACCGGATTCAAGGAACAGGGCGTGGCCATGTTGGAGGGCGCCACAAGCGCGGGTTTTGCCGTAATCGGCATCGACCTTGTGCTTCACGGCGACCGAACCGCCGATTTTCTCGACAACAGCACCGGCGCGCCCGGGCCCGACGGCATTCCCGATCCTTCCGGCTCCAACTTCATCAACCTCGCCAACCTTTTGGTCAGCAGGGACAATGTGCGCCAGTCCGTCAGCGACCTGTTTGTTCTCACCCGCATGATCACCTCGGGCGCCGCGGATTTCAATGGCGATGGTTCGCCGGAATTGGCGCCCGTCGGCATCACCTTTCAGGGTATGTCGCTGGGCGGTATTGTCGGTGGCAGCTTTGCCGCCATGGAGCCCAATGTTCAACTCGCCAACCTCAACGTGCCCGGTGGCAGAGTGGCTTATCTTTTGAACGGCTCTCAAGCATTTGGACCGGTAATTGACGCGGGTCTTGCCACCTTCGGCCTGGTGCCGGGAAGTCCGCTATATGACCTGTATTTCCTGTTCACCCAAACCATCATCGACGATGCCGACCCGTTTAACTATGCGCCTCACATGCTTTCCGGCTCCTTGAGCGGCGCGGGAACCGCGGTGCTGATGCAGGAAATGATCGGCGACGCGGTGGTGCCCAATTTTGCAACCAGGGATTTCGCCACGGCCATGAACCTGGATCAGGTCAACGCCGTGGAGGCCATCGATGGGTTGAACCAGGTGTCCGCGCCCCATGTGGGTTCCGGCCTGTTCCAGTACGGCGAGGGCGGTCATGGCGCTCTGTTGGATCCGGGTTCGGGGCCAACCGTGGCCATTCAGACCCAAAGCGTGACCTACCTTGGCTCTGGTCTCCTGGGTTCGCCGACCATCATCGACCCACTCTCCGCCAAATCTAATAAGGTCAACTTGAAAGATTTTGATTTCATCATGGAGATGGATGTCGATCCCAACAAGGTGATTCTCCTTCCCCAACGCTAAGGGGAACGACAAACAACAACATAAAAAAGGCCGGTGTCTGGACCGGCCTTTTTCATGTTCGCACGGAGCCGCCATGATTTGGGTAGCGGTCCCGATATTTCCGGCCGGCAAGTGGCGCGAGATTCTCTCTCCGTCAACCCTGCGCTCCAGGGGCTATGGCTTCGATATCGGTTTCTGGCGATGGCCGCCCGACAGTTTCCAGCGCAGTGGGTCGTAAAAGGTTTCCTTGTAAGCGCTGGTGGGAATGGCGGCCAGCACCTCTCGGGCATTCAGGCCGAAATGACCGCAGGCTCGCGAAAGGAAGCGGAAAAAGAGGCGCTTTTTATGGGTGAGGCCCAGCTTTTTGGCGGAGCGCAGCATGCGTCGGACACAGATGTCGAGATAGCCGAGATCCGTGTGCGGGCTGAGCTTGGCCTTGTCGAAATCGATCAGGTAGGCGCGTTCCTCGTGGACGACCCAGTTGTTGAGATTGAGGTCCACGTGAAAAATTTTTTCACGAAAGAGGCTGAACAGGGTGTCCGCCATTTGTTCCGCTAGCTGGCGGCAGTGCGCCTTGGTGCGCAGGTATTGCGGTAAGGGCAGCGCGCCTTCCAGATAGCGGGTGTAGTAGAAGTAATGCCTGAGAAAGGGAAGCCCCCGGGCGGGTTCCGACCGCCACCCGATCGGCTCGACGGTGGCAATGCCCTTGTCGAAAACCTTTTGGTGGAGCGCGAATTCCCGTTTGGCCCGGCGCGTCTTGAAAAAGCGGGTGGCGAACAGGAGTCTGCGAAAGCCGCCGCGACGGTACTGCCGTTCCAGGACCGTTCCTTCGGGATGGGCGATCAGGGTCACCGCGCCTCTACCCGAACCGGTGTGTATGGTCTCGCGGGGAAGCTCCCGCCATGAAGCAACGTGCCACTGGGGCTTGATATAGGATTCTGTCATGGCGGCTCTGCGGCCCCGGTTCTCAGAGTAGGAGCCTGGAAATTCAGGGCGGGTTGATGAGGGGGAGGCGTATGGAAAGGAAAAATGGGGTATCCGTCCCTTCGCTGGAATGATGGAGTCCGGGTCGACGGCCAACGCCACGCCCGGACCTGCTTAAAATTGCTTCTCCCGCGAGGATGATCAGGCGAAGGCCGGGATTCCCGTAATGGCCTGGCCCACGATCAAACGGTGAATATCGTGGGTGCCCTCATAGGTTTTTACGGTTTCCAGGTTGAGCATGTGACGGATGACCGGATACTCGTCGATGATGCCGTTGGCGCCGTGGAGCTCGCGTGCGGCGCGCGCGATTTCCAAAGCCGCGTTGACATTGTTCATCTTGGCCAGGGAAACCTGGTGGAAGGTGAAGCTTCCCTTGTCCTTCAGACGGCCCAATTGGTGAACCAGCAATTGACCCTTGATGATTTCGTTGAGCATATCGGTCAACTTCACCTGCACGAGTTGGAACGAGGCGATGGGTTTGCCGAACTGGATTCGCTCCTTGGCGTACTTTACCGAAGCGTCGTAACAAGCCATGGCCGCTCCGAGCGCGCCCCAGGCGATGCCGTAGCGGGCCTGGGTCAGGCAACCCAGCGGACCTTTGAGCCCCTGCACATTGGGTAGGCGGTTCGCGTCGGGGACCTCCACGTTGTCCAAAATCAACTCCGAGGTGATGCTGGCGCGCAAGGAGAACTTGCCCCGCATTTTTGGCGCGCTGAAACCCCTGGACTTGGTGTCGACAATAAAACCGCGTACGACGCCCTCTTCATCCTTGGCCCAAACAATAGCGATGTGGGCAATGCTGCCATTGGTAATCCACATCTTGGCGCCGTTGAGCAATGATCGGGTTCGGTCAGGCCAAAGCAGCCGATGCATTCCCCGGTCGCCAACGCGGGCAGGTATTTGTTCTTCTGTTCCTCGCTGCCATAGGCGAGGATGGGGTACATCACCAGGCCGCCCTGCACGGAAACAAAGGAGCGAAGGCCGGAGTCGCCGCGTTCCAATTCCTGCATAATCAGGCCATAGGCCACGTTGTTCAAGCCCGGGCAGCCGTAGCCGTCGATATTGGCGCCGAACACCCCGAGCTCGGCCAACTCGGGCGTGAGCTCAACCGGAAAGCTCTCCTCTCTATGGTGTTTGGCGACCACCGGCAGGAAACGCTTCGACACCCAGTGGCGTACGGTGTCGCGGGTGAGTTTTTCGTCCTCTGAAAATAATTCGTCGATTGCAAAAAAATCCGCGTTAGAAACCCCTTCCGTCATGGGAACTCCTTTAAATAAACATAATTCGAACGAGTGAAGCCGCGATCGGGCGCTCAATAATCCTTGAGAGGGTCGACCGCTCCCGTGTTGATCTCACCGGGGTCCTCGCCCTCGGTCTTGATGCGCTCCCAGCGGGCCAGCTTGTCCACGACAAACGGCTGGTACTCGCTTTGGGGATGGTTCTCGTTCAGGTATTTGAAGTAGTAGAGGGCTTCCCGGTATTTCTCCCTGCGCCAAAGGGTTTCAGCAAGGTAGAAATAGGTTTTCACCGGATCGTATTGACCCTCGTAGTTGTTGATGATGCCCTTGAGTCGGCCCTCCGCCGACTTTTCAAAGCCCCGCCCGCGCCGATAATAGTAATAGCCCACCGTGAATTCATGTTCGGCCAGCCTCAGGGAGCAGAGGTCCAATTTTTCATTGGCCTTTTCCGCGTAGGGACTGTTGGGGTACTTGTCGATCAGGTTCTTGAACTCCGCGTAGGCGGTCCATGTGCTGGTTTGATCGCGGTCGGCGTTCTCGATCTCCGTAAAAAAGCACATTGCGTATTGATAGGTGGCGTAGTCGGCCTTGCGATGGGTGGGGAAGTGGGTCAGAAAAGACTTGTATTCGACGGAGGCTTCGATGTAGGTGGACATTTTGTCGAAAAAGTAGCTATCGGCAATCTTGAGCTTGGCGGCGCTGAAATAGGGACTGTTGGGCGCATGAGCCTCGATGAGGCGAAACCATTGGCGCGCTTCCTGGTATTTGCGGTTCTGCATCAGTTTGTTGCCCGTGGTATAGGCTTCCTGAATGGAGAGCTTGCCTTTCTGCACCTTTTGCAGCAGGGTCTCCCGTTTGGGAGAGCCACAGCCAGGCAGCAATAGAACCAGAAGAACTCCGGCCGCGATGTTAAGAAACTTCATGTTGGGCTCCTACGAGGGAAAGCAGATTGCGGACCGCGCGGGCTGGGCTTGGCTGGTTGAAAACGCTGGAGCCGGCGACGGCTACATCCACCCCGGCCTCCGCGAGCGACGCGATATTGGCGGGTCCCACGCCGCCGTCGATCTCGATAAAGGGCTCGCCTCCGCTTTCGGCGATCAAAGCGCGCAATTGCGCCAAGCGTTTGTAGGTATTGTTGATGAAGGCCTGGCCTCCGAATCCCGGGTTGACGCTCATCAGCAATACGAAATCCACCATATCGATGACCCCCGCGAGCTGAGAGATCGGGGTGCCCGGGTTGATGGAGACGCCCGCCTTGCAGCCCAGGTCCTGAATGCGCTGGCAAACGCGATGGGCATGGACCTCGGCCTCCACGTGAAAGGAGATCCAATGCGCGCCCGCCTCGGCAAAGGCCTCGACGAAATCGCCGGGCCGCTCGACCATCAGGTGGACATCGAGAGCGGCATCCGTTTTACCCTTGAGCGCGGCGACCATCCCGGGACCCATGGTGAGGTTTGGCACGAAGTGTCCGTCCATCACGTCCACGTGCAGCACCTCGGCGCCCGCGTCCACCACCTCGCGCACCTGGGGCTCCATATTCCAATAATTCGCGGAGAGCAGGGATGGCGCCAGCTTGAACATAATTAATAGTCCTTGTTGACGATGAGGGTCATGGTCTGCGATTTGCTGATCGGATAACCGGCCTTGGGGATCTGCTGAAGGATGATTTGGCCGAGATCCTGATCCGCCTCGCGGTATTTGGTGACCACGCGAATGCCGTTCTCATCCAAAAACGATTTGACGGGCTCGTAATCCATATTGAGGAAGTCGGGCGTCACGTACCATTCCTGCTGGGGCCCCTCGGAGAGCAAAAGCGAAACCCCGGGGCGGAGCCCCGTTTCCTCGCCTTGCTCGGGCACCTGACTCAGAATGCGCCCTTTTTCCGCCAGGGGCGAGGGCGTGCGGGAAAGCACCGTGGGAGAAAGTTCTACTCGGTTCAACAAGGTTTGCGAAAAGGCGAGAGTTTCTCCCAACAGCGGAGGAATGCGTTTGATTTCGGGACCGGCGGAGAGGGTGACTTCCACCACTCTTTCCGTTTTGATGCGGCTACCCTTGCGGGGCGCCTGTAAAAACACGCGATCTTTCTCGATCACATTGCTGTGAATGACCTGATCCTTGTCGATCTCGAAAACCAGACCTAGCGATTCAACCGTGGCGCGCGCCTGTTCTACCGGCACGCCGGTGAGATCCGGTACCTCGACTACCTCGCCCTGCACCGAGCTTTTGATATAAAACCAGGTGCTGAAGATGATACTGGCCACCAGCAGGAATCCCCACAGGGCGGCAAGGAGCGATCCGTGGTAAAGCTTTTTCAAAAAATTCGAGGTCGCCATAGGTTCTTCGCGCGTCTTCCTTGCCGAAAGGGGAATCCCGGACCTAGCTGGAGGCCGCGACACTTCCGGTTTGCTTGGACAGCTTGGACTTCAAGCGGTTGGCGGCGTTCTTGTGAATAAAGCCGTGTTTGGCGGATTGGTCGATCAGGGAAATCATTTCGGGAAGCTTGGCGCTGGTATCCGCGGAACCCTCGGCCAACAATTGCCGAAATTTCTTGAGGTGGGTCTTCAGGCGGCTTTTGCCGGAGCGGTTGCGCAGCCTGCGGCCCACGTCCTGCTTCGCCCTTTTTGCCGCTGACTTATGATTTGCCATCCAATTGTCTCCT
>JBGTRP010000151.1:0-11446 GCA_041940685.1 Acanthopleuribacteraceae bacterium | reverse complement strand
GAAAGCCGCTTGCGTTTGGTAAGCTTTATACATACCAGGCTAGAACTAACACACCAAAACCAACATACCAATCAGAAGATCAACAGTGGGACTGGTCGTGTGCGACGGTGTGGGCGACTGCCTGGTGGGCGAGGTAGCCTCCTTTGTCATCCTCAACGAGTTCGACCGCTACCCGGAAAAATCGATTGCCCAGGTTTTTGCCGATAGCGTGGACGTGCTCACCAATTTGGGTAAGGACCTGATCAAAGAAATCCCGGAATTCGTCACCTTCCCCAACGAGGTCAGTCAAGCCGCGGTTACCGCGGTGAAGGTCGCGGGCGGACAGTGCGAGATCGGGCAGGTAGGCGATGTGCTGCTCTATCATTTGCGGGGCAAGGAAATGCGGCTGCTGGACCAAAACCAGAAATGGCTGGACATGGACCGGCTGAACCAGCTTTTCGCGGATGAGCAGTATTTGGCGCAGCGGCATATCATCTCCAACGCGGTGGGCCGGAATTACGACCCCTACTGGGCGCCGGCCTACCTGAAGCTGGAAAAGGGCGACCTGCTGCTGCTCGCCTCGGATGGGCTGGAAACCCTGCATCCCAACGAGGTGCGGGACCTGGTCACCCGCAAGGACAACCTTCGCGAGGTGCTGGACGACCTTTACGATAGGGTGATCGAATCCAATTACAAGTGGAACACGCCCAACGCGCCTATCTTCACCAAGCCCGACAATATCTCCATTCTGCTTTACCGGCACGAGGAATAATTCAGGCCAACGCGGGCCGTGCGCTCCCAGGATGAGGAAGCTTTCATGGCGCGAGCGAGCGGAGCGGCGCTATCGGCCTGGAATTAATTTTTCGATCTTTTTCCTGAGGTCCTCATAGTCCAGGGGCTTCTCGATAAAATCATCGGAGCCCGCGTCCTTACCTTCCATTCGGTAACGAAAATCTTTGTAAACCGCGGTCATCAGGATGATTTTCACCAGCCCCAGGTTGGGGTCTTTCTTGATGCGGTCACACAGCTCGAAACCGTGAATGCCGGGGAACAGCAACAGATCGGTCAACACGACATCGGGCCGATGTTGCCGCGTCAATTCGAAGCCCTCATCGCCGTTGGCCGCTTGGAACACCCGATAACCCCACCGTTCCAGGGTCATGGCCGTATGGCGCAGCACCATTTCATCGTCGTCCACCACCACGACCGAGCCAAGCGAGTCCCCGGCATCCTCTTCCTCGGGTTTCGCGCCATCCTCCGCATCCTCGTTCAACTCCGGAATCTCCTCATCGTCGTCTAAGATGAAGATGGGCGGCTCGTCGGAGTTGAAATCCCTGTCAAGCGAAACGCTCGCGGCTGAATCACTATCCCCATCGACGGGCCCTTCCCCGACGGACATACCCGATTCGGCATAGGCCACCACCTTCCCACCGCCAGCCTGGCGGGCGACCTCCAGAGCTTGTGCGCTGGCGTGGAGCAAGTCGCGGACACTGGCTTGCTCGGGAAATTCGGCCACCCCACAGCTAAAACTGACATGGAAACTTTGCTCTCCCGATTCGATGGCAAACTCGAAGAAATGATCGCCGATATGCTGCAACAGCTTGTGGGCCTGACGATTCCTGGTTTCTGGCAAAATCACCGCGAACTCTCCGCCGCCGAAACGACCGAACACGGCCTTGGCTCCCAGCCGGCGCTTCATGAGAATGGCCAGGGCCTTGAGCACCCGATCTCCGGTGGGGTGCCCGTGTTCGTCGTTAATTTCCTTAAGACGGTCGACCCCGATTTGGGCCAACACCATGGGGCCATGACTGTCCCGAGCGGTTTCCAGTTTCTCCTCGATCCGCTCCATCATGGTTTTGGTGTTGTAACAGCCCGTCAGTGCGTCGTGGGTAAAACGCGATCGCAGTTCTCGCGCCCGCTGGATACGGGAAGAAAGCGCGTGGTACAGGTAGCGGTACTTGACTGGTTTGAAAAGAAAGTCCTCGGCGCCGGACTTGA
Source organism: Acanthopleuribacteraceae bacterium (assembly GCA_041940685.1). Classification (GTDB taxonomy): domain Bacteria; phylum Acidobacteriota; class Holophagae; order Acanthopleuribacterales; family Acanthopleuribacteraceae; genus JBGTRP01. The sequence continues at coordinate 9,469 of JBGTRP010000151.1, read as the reverse complement.
GCGCTTCCAACTGTTTGTTGATTTCTGTCTCGCGTGAGAGGAACACGATGGGAATATTGAGAAAACGCTGGTCCTGGCGGATGATTTGGGCCAGCTCCAATCCCGAGCAACGGGGCATGTAAAGGTCCATCAGGATGAGGTCGGGCTGGAAGGCGTCGATCTTGATCACGGCCCGGGTCGGGTCGGAGATCACCTCCACGACCATTCCGGCCTTGGAAAGTATGGTGGAGATATGCAGGGCCAGATGTTCGTCATCGTCCACAATGAGGAGTCGAAAAGCCTCGGTTTTACCCACGAAGGTCAATTGATCCAATCTGGTCAACATGTCCATGATACTGATTGGTTTGGCCATGCAATGGGTGGCGCCCGCGCGAATCGCCGCCAGCCAGTGGCTGAAACGGTCGCCTCGCGGGCATAATCCGATCAGGGGCAGGTCGTTCTTGAGCGCCTCGATCCACGCGGTCAGCTTTTTCTCTCCCAAGAAACCGCCGTCTTTTTGGTAACCATCCACCACCATCACATCCGGCTTTTGCCTTTGGAGCCGGCCCTTCAGGCCATCCAAATGTTCGAAGGGGTAAATATCAAAGCCGAACAAATAGAGCTGGCGCTTTGCGTGGGCCATGGCCTCCGAATCCTCGCCAAGCCAGTAAACGGCTTGACCCATGGCCGGATGCACGCTTCCCGCGGGCGCATCTTCCACCACGGGCGGCTTTACCTTCTTCTGGCGCGAAAGGGAGCGCCGCATGCGGTCCAGCAGCGCTCCGATTTCATCGCATTTTTCCGGGCCAAGGGGGTCCCCGCTCTCCAGCGCCTCACTGACCAGCGCCTCTACCTCGCGCGCGGCCTTGCTCAAGCTTTTAAACCCAAAGGTAGAACCCGAGCCCGCGAGCGTATGGACCAGTCTGCAAAACAGCTTGAGATCGTCCCGGCTCTCCTCCTCGGCGGTTGCATCTCCCCAAACCTTCTCGATCTCGCGCATACGGAGTGGCAAGAGTTTTTGATACTCGCGGTGAAGGCTCTGCATCTTTTTCTCATACACATCGTTTTTCATTTTTTGCGCCTTTCTGATGGGAAGGGGTTTCTCGCGTTTTAGCCTACTCTGTTCGCACCATTTATTCACCCCGGATTACCGGCATACCTGAGTCGAACCCGGGCGGCATCCGAGTGATTTCACGCCAGCATACATGTTCCTCTTACGGGGGCTGCCGTATCCGAAATGCGCCAGCGGTCCCAAGCCTCATCGGGCGCCCATTTTCTGAAAACCATCCCCCGGGTGATATAATGTGAATTTCCAAAATTGAAGCACCGTTTTTGGGGTTGGCTCTTATTTTAGTCCGTAAAAACGGAATTGTGTACAAATTATGCAGGAATGCAACCAAATTAGGGAGGCGGATATTCCATGAGAAGAAACAAAATTTTTGCTTTATTGGCCCTGCTCGCACTTTGGAGTTGCGATCAGATGAGCTCACCCTCTGGCCGGGGCGCCGGCGGCCACGCAAATTTCGAGAGCGAGGTTCAGCACTTTATTGACGAGTATACGCGTACTTTAATGGACCTCTACGCGGTATCCGCGGAGGCGGAATGGGCCTCCAACACCCTCATCATCGATGGCGATCAGACCATTAACCGCATCACCAACATCGCCAACGAGGCCTTCTCCCGGCATACCGGAGCCGTGAGCGTGATCGAAAAAACGCGCGAATATCTGAATAGGCGGGATGAGCTTTCGCCGCTGCCAGTCAAACAACTGGAGAACATCCTCTACAACGCGGCCAACAACCCGCAAACCGTTCCCGAACTGGTCTCGCAACGGATTAGCGCGGAAACCGCGCAGAACACCGCGCTTTTCGGCTTCACCTTCAGGATGGGTGATAAAACGGTGACCCCCAATCAAATCGATAACTACCTGAAAACATCCGATAATTTGGCGGAACGCCTGGCCGCCTGGAATGCCTCCAAGGAAGTGGGCACCGTGCTCAAAGACGGTCTCGCCAACCTCGTCAGCCTGCGCAACAAGACCGTGCAAGCCTTGGATTACGCCAACTATTTCGAGTACCAGGTTTCCGATTACAACATGACCACGGCGGAAATGATGGACATGATGCGCCAGTTCGTCACCGAACTGCGGCCGCTTTACCGGGAATTGCACACCTGGGCCCGTTACGAATTGGCGGAACGCTACGGCAGCGGCGAGGTTCCCGACCTGCTGCCCGCGCACTGGCTCCCCAACCGCTGGGGCCAGGATTGGTCGGACCTGGTCGAGGTGGAAGGCATTGACCTGGACGGCGCGCTGGAGGAAAAGGGCGATGAATGGCTGGTGAAGCAAGCAGAGAGATTTTACATCAGCCTGGGTTTCGACCCCCTTCCCGAGAGTTTCTATACGAAATCCTCACTTTACCCCATAGCCGAGGACGCCACCTACAAGAAAAACACCCATGCCAGCGCCTGGCACATGGACCTGCAAAACGATGTGCGCTCCCTGATGAGCGTGGAGCCCAATGCCCGCTGGTATGAAACCACCCATCACGAGTTGGGTCACATCTATTACTACATCAGCTATACCAACCCAAATGTGCCGCCATTGTTGCGCGGTGGCGCGAACCGGGCCTTCCACGAGGCCGTGGGCAGCTTACTCGGGCTGGCCTCCATGCAAAAACCCTTTCTGCAGGAGTTGGGTTTGGTGGGCGCGGACGTGCAAACCGACGATACTCAGGCCCTGTTGAAGGAGGCGCTCAACTCCGTGGTCTTCATTCCCTTCTCCGCGGGAACCATGAGCCATTTCGAGCATGATCTCTACGCCACCGATCTGGCCAAGGACCAGTACAACCAGCGTTGGTGGGAAATCGTGGGTAAGTTCCAGGGCATCGAACCACCCTCGCCTCGCGGCGAGGAGTATTGTGACGCGGCCACCAAAACCCATATCAACAACGATGCCGCGCAGTACTACGACTACGCCATCTCCTACATTATCCTTCACCAACTGCACGCCCATATCGCCTCCAAGATCCTCAATCAGGATCCTCGCCACACCAACTACTTCGGCAACAAGGATATCGGGACCTTCCTCGACAATATCCTCAAGCTCGGCGCCACCCGCGACTGGCGCGAGGTGATGCGCGAGAACCTGGGCGAGGAAATCAGCGCCAAGCCCATGCTCGACTATTTCGAGCCCTTGGTCGCATGGCTCAAGCAACAAAACGAGGGCCGGACGCATACCCTGCCCGAGCTTTAATTCCTAGGGGAACCCGAGTCTCAGGACCCGGGTTCCCTTCTTCACCTTGCCTTGGTAACCATTCCCTGGAGACGGGACGGGTGAGGGAGAACTCTTTAGGACAAGGTGGATGCCTGGAGCCAAATTGATTCTGGTGGTGGAGGACGAGCCCTCGATCGCGGATACCATCACCTATTGCCTGAGCACCGAGGGTTTTCAATGCCGCTGGTGCGCGACCGGCGCCGAGGCGCGCGCGGAGGTGGAGCGCAAGCCGCCCGATTTGATCGTGCTGGACGTGGGCCTGCCCGACTGCAATGGTTTTGAGTGGTGCAAATCGATTCGAGGATTTTGCGATGTGCCGATTATCTTTCTGACCGCGCGCGCCGAGGAAATCGATCGGGTGGTCGGCTTGGAAATCGGCGCGGATGATTACGTGACCAAGCCCTTCAGCCCCAGAGAGTTGGCCGCGCGCGTCAAGGCGGTCCTCAGGCGCGCGCGCCCAGGCGCGGGCGAGAGCGAGCAGAAATTCAGACCCGCGGCCATGTTCGAGGTGGACGAGGTCCGCTGTCTGATCCGCTACCAGGGCGTGGCGCTCCAGCTTTCGCGCTATGAATACCGCTTGATGCGCGTCTTGGTCAACCGGCCAGGGATGGTGTTCTCCCGCGATAAATTGATGGAATTGGCATGGGACGAGCCCGATTCCAGCATGGACCGCACCGTGGACGCGCATATCAAAACCCTGCGCGCCAAGCTGCGCGCGGTCGATGCCGAGGCCGAGCCCATTAAAACGCATCGCGGCATGGGCTACTCGCTTCGGGAATCGTCATGAAGTTGCGCACCCGCATCATGATCGCCTTCCTCATCATCGGCGCCCTGGCCTTTTCCTACCTGCTGTTGCGCGTGGACCAAACCGCCCGGCCCGTCTATCTGGAGACCATCGAGGACGACCTCGTCGAGTTGGCCACCTTGTTGTCCTCACTCATCACCCTCGATCCCGAAAGCGGGCGGCTCGACATCGCTCCGATCGAGGCCCTGCTAACCCGCGCCAAGGGTCGGGAGCTCCGGGCCAAAATCTATCATCGCCTGAAAACCTCTCTTGACTTTCGCGTGTACGTGGCCGACCGCAATGGCGAGGTGATTTACGATTCCGACCAGGGCGCCGCAGTGGGTGAAAATTACATGACCTGGAACGATGTCAGCCTAACGCTCGCCGGCGAATACGGCGCACGCGCGAGTTGGTCGCAAACCGAAGCCGGCCGTATCCTGGTGCTTCACGTGGCCTCGCCCATCCTCATCGACGGCGAGATCCTGGGGGTCGTCACCGTCGCCAAACCCACGCCGGTCGCTTATTCCTTCTACAACAAGGTCCGTTTCGAGGCTTTTTTAGGGGTCAGCATCGCCGCATTGCTGGTGCTCATCGGCGGCATGTTCATTACCGCCTGGATCACGCGGCCGATTCGCGCGCTCACGGACTATGCCCAGGCCGTGCGCGATGGTCGCCGGGCGGAGCTGCCGGCCTTGCCCAAAAGCGATATCGCCCGTCTGGGCGAAGCCTTCGAGGAGATGCGCGATGCGCTTGAGGGCAAGAACTACGTGGAACAGTACGTGCAAACCCTGACCCATGAAATCAAAAGCCCGCTTTCGGCCATTCACGGCGCATCCGAGCTGCTGCAGGAAGACATGCCCGCGGAACGGCGGGCGGCATTCCTCGCCAACATCAAGAGCGAAACCGCCCGCATCCAACGTCTGGTCGACCGCCTGCTGGAGCTCTCCTCGATCGAGAGCCGCAAGACGCCGCGCAACCAGGAAGACGTGGAACTACGCGCGCTCGTGGAAGAAATCGTCGCGGGCGCCCGACCCCGGTGGGAATCGAAGAACCTTCGCCTGCAAATTCAATCCGATAAGAAACGGTTTCAGCGCGGAGAACGCTTCCTCCTGCGCCTTGCCATCTCCAATCTTCTGCAAAACGCCATCGAGCACACGCCGAACGGCGGCCGCATCGAAATCAGCCTGGAACCGGAAAGGCTTCGCATCGCGGATTCCGGGCCGGGCGTACCCGATTTTGCGAGGGACCGGGTTTTCGAACGCTTCTACTCCCTGCGGAACCCCGAATCCGGGCGCAAAAGCTCCGGCCTTGGGTTGAGCATCGTCAAACAGGTTGCCGAGTTGCACGGTTTCCAGGTGTCGCTGCGCAACCGACCAGAGGGCGGCGCCGAGGCGATATTGCAATTCCACGGGCCCGCGGCCTGAGTCCCACGGGATCGCGCGGCTCCAGACCCTTCCTCTGCGAACATCGGTGCGCGGATTTGTAGCCTGGAGCCCGTCACTGCTCAGAATCCCGCGTGCAGCGCGCCGAACCGGTTGCCGACCAGGCGATGCCAGGCCTTGACCAGCGCCTTGTTCAGAGACCCGCCGGAATCCGATTCCGTTTGCTCCAGCCAGGAATCCCATTCCAATAGGGTGAGCGGCTCCTGGTCCTTGCCGGCCAGCGAGCGGTTGAGGCCAGCCACGTCCAGGGCGGGCTCGCACTCCTTTTCCAAATCCGCGATGGCGGCCGCAAACACCTCGGCCTGCGCTACCTGGCTTTCCCCGGGCCGGCCGCCGTAACCGGAGACCGCGGCATACAGGGCGATGACCTCGTCGCGCAGGCGATCGCGGGCCACGAAAATGTTGTCGACATCGGTGAGGATGCGCCCATGAAAGGCGGCCAGTTGCTCGGCGCGTTCAGTCAGGGATTTGGCCAATTTTCCTTTGCCCAGCGCCTCCGCGCGCGCCTCGCATTGTTCGCGCAGGTTCCCCAATTGGTCGGCCAGGAACCCCAGCTTCTGCTGCATATCGTAGAGTTTCATCACGGTTTCATGCTGCAGATCGCGATCGGCCTTGGAGTGTTTGTTGAGTCGGCCGGGCAGGAGTTCGACCTCTGTTTCATAGCTCTCCTCGCCCTTGATCATCTTCACTTTGTAGGAGCCTTCCCGGACCATCGGCCCGAAAAGCGAACCGGCCAAGGTGGTGATGGATATGCTCTCGGACTTGCCCAACTTGGGCGGCTTGCCTCGCATTTGCCAGTACACCCGGTTGATGCCCTTGCGTTTGCCGCCCGCCATTTTTTTGATCAGCTTGCCTTCGCTGTCGTAGATTTCCAGATTCAAGTCTCCGAACATATGGCGGCGCTTGAGGTAGTAGGTGATGTGAACGCCTTCCGGCGGGTTGGCGGCCACGTAGTTGTTGGCGCCCTGCATATCGGGCGACGCGTTCTGAATCACCATTCGCGCGGGCCGGGAGGGCAGGAAGGCGACCTTGGCTTCCAGCACCTCGGTGGTGAGATTGCGCAGGGGCGTGAGGTCATCGAGGATGTAGATGCCGCGGCCATGGGTGGCGAGCACCAGGTCGTGCTCTTCCTCCTGAAAGGCCATATCGCGCACGGACACATGGGGAAAATTGCCCTCGAAACGGACCCATTGGGCGCCGTTGTCGAAGCTTACGAACAGGCCGTTCTCCGTGCCGAGGAACAGCAGATCCGGATTGACGGGGTCCTGCTTGATCATGTGGCAGTGGGTGGTGAGCGCCTCGGAAGCCAGTGAGGTCCAGGTCTCGCCCAAGTCATCTGATCGATAGACATAGGGCTTTTTGTCGCCCGTGCGATGGCCGTCGAAGGTAGCGTAAACGGTCTCGCGGCGGTGGGGGCTGGGCGTCACGCTGGAGCACCAGGTCGCCGCGGGCAGGTCCGGGATGTTGGCGACCATATTGGTCCAATTGGCGCCGCCATCCAGGGTCCTTTGCAGGTTGCCGTCATCGGTCCCGACCCAGATCAGCTTCGCGTCCTTGGGCGATTCCGCGATGGTGAAGATGGTGCAGTGGTTCTCCGCGGTGGTGGAATCCTTGGTCAGTCCGCCGGATTCCTCCTGGCGTTGTTTTTCGGGATCATCGGTGCTCAGGTCCGGGGACATGCGGGTCCAGGAATCACCCCTGTCCTCGGAGCGGTAGAGGTACTGTGAGCCGAAGTAAATGATTTTGGGGTTGTTGGGGCTTGGCACGAACGGACTGTTCCAGTTGAAGCGGTTTTTCTCCATGCCCTTTTCCGGATAGGGCACGATGTTCTTGACCTCGAAGGTGGTGAGGTCGATACGCGAGAGCACGCCGCCCTGCATTTCCCAATACACGTAATTGGGGTCCTCGGCGTCGGCGAACACGCAGAACCCGTCGCCGAAGCCCACGTTGATCCAATCCTCGTTGCCGATGCCGCCCGGCGAGGAGGAGGGTCCCACCCAGGAGCCATTGTCCTGAAGGCCTCCGTAAACCCGGTAAGGCACCTGGTTGTCCACGCTCACCCGGTAAAAGGTGGAAACCGGCAGATTGGCCACGAAACGGAAGGTGCGCGCCTGATCGCGGGAGACATAGACGCCGCCATCGGTGCCGATCACCACCTCGTTCGCGTTGTCCGGATTGATCCATATCGCCTGATGATCGGGATGCACGTTGGAACCAAAAGGAATTCCACCCGGAAAGGATTCACCGCCATCCGTGCTCACGGTCAGTTGGAAAGAGGGGTTGTAGACCCGGTTGTGATCCTCGGGGTCCACTTTCACCGTGGAGAGGTAAAAGGGGCGCGCCTTGATGCCGAACGCCGAGCTCACCTTCTCCCAGGATTGGCCCATATCATCACTGCGATAGAGCCCTGTCTCCTCGGATTCCACCATCGCGTACAACCGATTGGGGCGCGAGGGCGCGATGTCCAGGTCGATGCGGCCCAGATCCCCCTCGGGCAGGCCGTTGCGCAATTTCTCAAAGGTTTTACCGCCATCCGTGGATTTGTAGAGACCGCTTCCGGGACCACCGGATTCAAAGAAGTAGGGCCATCGACGCACCTGCCACATGGCCGCGTACAAAGTGTCCGGCTCCTGGGGGTCCAGATCCACATCGATACAGCCCGTGGACTCATCCACGTACAACAGTCGCTCCCAGTTCTTGCCGCCATCCGTGGTCTTGTAGAGGCCACGCTCCTCGTGGTCGTTCCACAAATGGCCCAGCACCGCCACGTACACCACATCCGAATCCTTGGGGTGGACGCGGATCTCGGCGATGCGTTCGGAATCGGAAAAGCCTATTTTCTCCCAATTTTTGCCGCCGTCCTTGGTGCGGTAGAGTCCGTCCCCGTAAGATACCGAGTTGCGCGTGTTGATCTCGCCGGTTCCCACCCAGACGGTTTCGGGGTCGTTGGGGTCTACCGTGAGGCAACCGATGGATTGGATGTGCTCGTCAAAGATAGACTTAAAGCTCATGCCTCCGTTTTCGGATTTCCAGACGCCGCCCCCCGCCGTGGCCACGTAAATGGTGTTGGTGTCGTTGCGGGGACAATCGATGTCGGTAATGCGCCCGCTCATCACCGCGGGCCCAATGTTCCTGGCTTTGATCTCCCCGAAAATGCTGCTGTCGAATTTGCCGGGAGCGGCATGAAGCCAACAACTCAGACCAGCCAATAAAATGATGTAACGCACGGCATACCTCCCATGTAGTCATCCGATTTGGACAAAAAGACGCATTGCCGGCGCGGCGGGCCTGCCCGCCGCGCCGGTTTCATCGATCGTTTTTTCCCAGTGGAATTCAAGCTTAGAATCGCGGATTTCGGAAAAGGACAGAGATTCGGTTGAATCTACTGATCTTCTTCGGCGGGCTTTTCCTTGGGCGCGGGTTTGGCGAACACCCCATCATCGATGTTGGGGTTGATCTCCATGTTTTCTATCTGAATCGACATGATTTCGATACCCTCGGGTGTTTTGATCTGAGCGGAATGGGACAACATCACCCCGTCCAGCGGCTTGTAATCGGAAGGATAGGTGTGGACCTCCATCTCCATGCCCTGCTGATTCATGGTGGAGACGGTCTTGATTTCCAAGTAGTATTCCGCATCGAGAAAGATGGTTTTGACATCGCCATCTTTGTTGGTCAACTGGATCTTGTAAGCCTCGGTGCCTTCCACCTCTTCCTTGCCCTGCAGTTCCAGCTTGTGTTCCTTTGCTTTCCAGTTGTAGAGGAAACCCAGAACTTCGCCGTTCTCCTTGAGATTCTTGATATCGTTGTCGTTCATGTCCTGCGGGTCGGTAATCCCCATCATGGGCATGATCTGCCAACCTTTCTCGCCGTCATAGGACTGGGTGATGGCCTGGCCTTGAAAATTCGCGTCCATGCGAACCTTGGTCAGGTCCTTGACCTGCATTTCAAACGGCATCACGAAATCGCCGCCCGGATGTTTGATGGTCA
>JBGTRP010000150.1:0-11465 GCA_041940685.1 Acanthopleuribacteraceae bacterium | reverse complement strand
CCTGCGCCTGGCCGAGCAGGACAACACGCTCGCCGGCATCATTGGCGCTCAGACCGGGACCTCGATTCTGCGCGATCTCGCGGGCGAGGCCCGCACGGACCGCATTCCCAAGACGGTAATGATCCCACGGGGCTCGGTCTTCCTCTTCCTGCTGGTCTCCTCGGCCGGGAACCCCGGCGGAAGAGAACGGCTTGCCGGCGATCCCCGCCCAGTTGGTTTCGATGCCGAGGCCTTGGCCGACCGCAACCGGCGTTTGCGGGAACTGGCTGATGGTCTGACCAATCTCGCGCCAGAACACAGCCAACCGCTGGGCTTCGAGGGCGCGCTCCAAGATCCAGCCGGCTGGAACCAGTGGCTGCAAGGAGATGAACCATGACCGCCCTGATCCTCCTCCTTTTTCTTTCCAACGACGAAACCCTCTTGCGGGAAATCTGGAACGGGTCCGCTCCCCAATCTCATCTGCTCCGTTGGGTGCTCGCGGGCGACCTAGACCCTGGGGACCTAGAATTTGTCACGGAACAGTTGGCCGAACATCGCGGGACCCAAACCCGCAATCTCTTGGCCAGGATGTCTCGGGAAGAAGGGCCAACCCTCGACGATGTGGTCATCCCCTCCGAGGAGGAGTGGGATTTCTACGGCGGCGATGCGACATGCGGCGGTTCCCAGGCGCCCGGCCTCCATCCCTTCACCCAACCAAGCTACGTCAGCCTGCTCTATCGCCGCATCACCTACGACCCCGGCGCGGAGTCCTGGGGCGACGAACGCCACGGCATCGACAGCCAGGGCGTGGGCGTGATCTACTCGGGATTCGTCCAGCGCATCTGGGGCCATGGCTTCGCCCTCGAGCTGGAAACCGATCCCGTCAACGGCGTCCACCAGCGCATCGAGTTGGTCCACTTCGTGGAGAAGGACTGCGAGGTGGCCCCCGGCATCACGCTCCCCTGCATCCAGGTGGAGGATCTCTACACCTTCCATTGGAGCGTGCGCGACGATCACTACCAGGTGCGTAAGGCCCGCTCCGGCTGGCGGCTCCAGGCCTCGCTGGGCAGCTTTTACTATCCCTCCGGCCTTGTGATGGTGGGTGGTGCGCCCTGCGAGGAGTTGCGCGGGGTGGAGGGCCTCGATGCCCGGTTCGCATCCGGAGGAACCACTCTCTGGCAAACCAGCCTGGACTTCCCCTGGGAGCCCTGCGGCGATTTCCTTTTCTCCGCCTTCTACCGCAAAACCCAGAAACGCGGCTCTCCCTGGCCGGGTCCGGGACTGCCCTTGCTGGTCTTCACCCGCGCCGCGCCGACCGAGTCCCAGCGGGAACGGAGCGCGCAAGACATGGAGGCGGCCCGCTCCACGTCCACGGCCTATGACCGCGCCGCGGGCTTCGATCCCCGCTACCTGGGCGCGGACCGCAACGAGAGCCTCTTCGATGCGGCGGAATGGTCGCGCACCGCCACGCGGGAGGCCCTGGAAAAGATGGGCCAACTCGAAGCCGAGTTGGTCCGGCTTGGTGAGGCGCTTCCCGATTCGGCCCTGGCCGGCTTTGCCCGTTTCGCTTCCCGCGAGATCCAGGATCAGCGGCTGTTCTACGTCTACGACATGGATGAGGAAGAGCGGCGCGAGGCGCTCTACCGCAAGTTCCCTGCCTGGGCCGCCGAGCGCGTCCTGTCGCGGCCCGAGGAAGGCTTCAGTCACATGGTGGCGCTGTGGGCCGAGATCGACTGGACCGCGCCCTGGCGCAGCAAACGCTACCGCCGGGTCTTCGACCAACCCAACCGGGTCATGGCGGGCGCGGCCTCGCTGACCGAGGTGGACGCCCGCCAGCGGGAGGATGTGGCGGCCATCGCGCCCACGACCGGGTTGCTGAACCACGACACCGACCCCAACCAGGCCTCGGACTGGCCGCAATGGAACCGGCCCGGAACCCGCGATCCCGACACCTACTGGACCATCTTTCTCACCTGGCGATAACGGAGGTACTCATGCGCCATTTTCTTATGCTTTTCTTCATCCTTTCCCTGATGGGAAGCCCATTTCTACTCGCGGCGAGCCCTGAACCAATCGCTCCGGAGTTGGGGGCGGAACCCGTGCCCGCCTTCTTCCAGGAAGGAGAAGCCAACCCGGCCGCGCGCTACCTCTGGCAGTGGATCAAGTTCGGCTGTTACACGCTGGGTGGCGCGGCCGGGGCCATGGGCCTGATGTTCGGCATCTTCGGCTTCTGGGTGGGGCGCGGCCCCATCATCAAGCAGGGCATCATCAGCGCCATCGCTGGTTTCGCCTTCGTGCTGGTGATCCCCTTCGTCCGCATCGTCTTCTCCGATTGGGTGGAATTCGCCGAGGAGGATGTCTTCATCCCCGAGGTGGAAACGACCCGGCTGGTATTACCGAATGTGACCCTCACGGAGAGCATCCCCCAACCTTGGAAGGAAGGCTGAGCATGGCCAGCCTGGAAGATCTCAAACGCGGCCATGCACGGACGCGGCCTTCCTCGTCCAAGCCGCCAAGCAATCCCCAACCCAAACCAGCGGCGGATGTGGAAGGCCTGCAACGCCTGGAATTCCTGATCGAACAGGACCAACTGCCCGAGTACCTGCGTGTGACCCAAGCGCCGCCCCCTCTCTGGGACGCGGATCAGCCGCCCATGCCCTTCGCTCGCCAGGCCCGGCGGGAATGGCCCCTGGTCTCGCGGAATCTGTCCCTGCCCCTGGGCGAGTGGGTCACCTGGACGGACAACGGCACGATTCACAAAGTGGGCCCCCACTTCATGAGCTTCGACCTGGCCGCGCTCTGGCAGTCCCTGAACCTCTTCTGAAAGGAGCAACCATGCGTTTCACCGACCTCAAACACTGGATCACGCGCGAACCCGATGCAGAAGAGCGCGCCCAATTGGATGCCGCGCTCCAGCACCGCTGGTTGCGCATGGCCTGGCAGCTCACCTCCTGGCCCCGGCGCTATTTCTTCCCGCTCCTGGCGGGCCTCGCCCTGCTGCTGATCTTCATCGCCGGTCTCGCCTCGGGCCTGCTCGAACCCTTGTTGGACTTCTTTTATTGAATAGTCCCCATCCAAAAAAGCGGATGTTTGCACCACCGAGGCCACGGAGTTCACGAAGGCAGAAAAGGAGGAGAGGCTAATTCATATTTTTAACCTTTTGTTCTATCTCCGTGTTCTCTGAGTTCTCCGTGGTGAAACATTCTTTTTCTGGACAGGAAATCCATTGAGGAAACAAACCATGCTCCAACCCTCTAAATCCTCCATCCGCACCCGGCTCTACCTCCAGCGCATCCTGATCGGGTTGTTCTTCCTGCTCGCCCTGTCCGGCTGGCTGGTGGCCATCCAGGCCGGCCGCCATCTCGATGCCTACTGGCGGCATGTCCACTGGGTCCAGCGCCTGGCCGCCGCGGGCGAACGGGAACGCGCGCTCCAGGAAGAGCTCCACCAAACCCTGGCCTCCCTGTTCGAGGCCTTGGAGGATTGCGAGTGCCGCGGCGATGCCGCGCGCGGCCGCGAACTGTGGCGCCACTTCACCGCGCTCCTCGACCGGGAAGCCCGACAAGCCGCTCACACCCGGCAACTGCTCGCCGATTACGAACGGGCCATGCTGGCCAAGGGAGGCAGTCCATGATCGATCTCCAGTTCTTCAACAGCGCCGATACCCTGCTCCACATGAACGCCACGCTGCTGCGCTGGCTGGGGGCGCGCTATTTCCTCACCTTCTTTGCACTCGGCATGGCCATCTGGGCCATGCGCTACCTGATGGCCCATCTGTTCGCGCCGCTGGGCGTCAAGAGCGACCTCAAGAACAAGGCGCTGATCCACCTGGTGATGGGCGGGTTCCTCTGCGCCCTGCTGGTGGTTCCGGTAGACCGCTTCCCCCATCTCGGCCGGGGCTTGGACGCCTACGACACGGGCCAGGTCACCCCGGCCGCGGCCTTTGGCAAGGAGGTCCTGGCCGATGGCAGCGACTACTTCAGCATGCTCTTCATCCTCAGCGCGCTCGGCTTCACCTTCGAGGACGCCCACGAGGAGGAGACCCAACGCCTGTTCGGCGAGCGGCTGGCCGCGCGTTTCTTCGAACAGCGCACCAAGTGGTTCACCACCCTGATCACCCAAGACATTACCGGCCTGGACACCGAGGAGGGCCTGGCCTACGAGGCAGGCGACGTGACCGAGGACGCCACCGGCAACGAGGGCGGCCTGATCTCGGGTTTCCGCAACCTGGTTTCCGCGGGCCGGGGCGCCTACGACATGCTCAGCCGCATGGCGGCGATCGGGGTAGCGCTGGTGTCTTCGCCCCTGACCCTGCTGGCCTATGTCCTGGGCCTGTTCGTGATCCTGGTGATCGGCGTCTGGGTCAATTTCCTGGCCTATGCCGTGCCGCTTTTGTTCGTGGCCATCCTGTTCCTGTTGCCGATCTCCTACTGTTTCGACGGAACCGCGCGCCTGATTCCGTTGGTCAAATTATTGGTCGCCTTCGCGCTCTCCAAACCCTTGGCCGTGCTGTTCATCACCCTGGGTTTCGCGCTCATCGACGGCTACATGCTGAACCTGTTCCAGTCCTCGGGCGTGGTGAACCCCAGCCTGCAGACCGTCTACACGCCCGAGTTCTTCTTGATCCTTCGGGACCAGGGCGTGTCCCTCCAATTCAGCCTGCCGCTGGTGCTGGGGATCTCCTGCGCGGCCGCGGTGCTGGCCCTGTTCGCCCCCGTCATCACCTACCTCGTCCTGGGCGCGGAGGGCGGAACCCTGGCCGGCTTCATCAGTTCGGCCTACATCATGGCCGCCACCCAAACCGCCAGGCTCGCGGGCATGGGCGCAAATGCGGTCAAGGCCGGCGGTTAAAAAGGAGGAAGCCATGCCACAAGAATCCGCAAAAAGTTATCCCGACCTCAAGCTGCTGATCGCGCCCCTGGCCCTGCTCGGCAAGCTCATCGAGTTGCCCTTTGCCTGGGTCCATCTCAGGCTCGCCAGACGGAAACGGTGGCTGGCCACCTGGTACTGCGTGCTGTTCCTGACCCTGGGCGCGCCGGTCCCGGCCCGCGCCGATTTCCTGGGCTTCGATCTCATCCCGCTGGCCGGCAGCCTGCTGGTCGACATCCGCAACTTCTACCTCGAGTACCAGAAACAGATCACCATCCTCAAGAAGGTGGCGCTGGCCTATTACTACACGCGGCTGCTGGATACCGAGCAGTTAAAGGCGGACCTGGGCGACCTCGCCGAGTTGGAGCTGACCGAGGCCATGCGCCATTGGGTGAACCGCCGCGTGACCGGCTACGTCCACGCGTTGACCTACACCGGCGAGAGCCGCAACACCGCGGCCGATCCCAGCGCGCCCGCCGACCATGACGGCCAGTGGCAGAAGGGTCTGCGTTTCCGCGTGGAAGACCCCGACGGGCGGGCGCGTTACATGACCAACTCCGAGATCTGGAACGCCCTGTTCAATCCCTACGACCCGGCGTGGGACCCGGCCCTGACCCACGAGACCTACCTGGTGCTGAAGGCCCGTTACCGCTGGCTGAGCCGCGAGTTGGGCCGCTACCAGCGCGCGATCTTCACCTGGCGAAAGCTGGCCGCCATCTACGACAACCTCTACCTGGAAGGCATCGAGCGCGCCTCCGTGGGCGCGGCCATCCGCTGGGCCGCGGGGGCCAGCGTCCAATTGGACCGGGTCGCCGCCCGCATCAAGAGCATGAACCAGGGCCCACTCAAGCACTACATCGAGGGAAGAGTGAAGCACTGGCAAACCCGCGTGGCCGAGGTCCGCCTGGAACAGGTCCGCATCCGCGAGGCGATCCTCGAGATGCGGGCCGACATGACGGCCATGGAGCGCCGCGCCCTGGGCATGGTGGCCGCCCGCATCAAGCAGACCTCGCTGCGCAACTGGAACTACGTGCTGCCGCCCACGGGTCCGGAAGGAAATGTAGAGAGCAAAGCCAGCTTCCCCATGTTGAGGCCGCAACATTGGAGTCCTTTTCCCCTGGGCTGGGGTTCCGTTCGGAGGGCGTCGAGGTGATCGCCTACCCCCGCGGCTGGCCTGATTTCCTGTTGCGGAGATGCGGCGGTTTGGCCGCAACGCTGCACACCCATCTCACCGGCAACACCTTCCGCGTGGGCGACCGGACGCTGGCGGCCGAGTCACTGCACTGCCTGCCCTCCTACCGACCCTTCCGCTGGTTCCGCAACCCCCACATCCCACGCCTCTCTTTCGTTACCCAGGAAACCCAGGTCTTCCTTCAGATCGCCCTGACCATCTGCCTGCGTTACCTGAGACTGACCCAGCCGGCCACGCTGGGAGCGGCGCACCTGGTGTTACCGTCCCTGCCCTTTCCCGCCATCGGCTGGCGCGCGGGTTCCATTCAGGTCATGTGCTGCCGGCGCTACCCCAGCCAGGCGCTCAAAACCTTCGCCGAGGACCTGGAAAAAAAGCGGAAACAGCTCCGTTTGGCGGGCATCACCTCCCGTTGGATCGTGCCCCATACGCTGGTGTACCCCAAACCGGCCCGGCTGGGCGATTGGCCCGAGGTCGATGCGGAGAGTCTCGCCTTCCTCCCGCGCGAGGACCTCGATGACGCGTTCTTCTTCCTGGACCTGGCCGGGCTCTACCGCATCCTGCTGAGCCAGCGCCAAGACCTCTCCTGATTACATGAACGCGTGGTTCGGTTACGCGTGTTTGTGGCTGGCGCTGGCCCTGGCCTACCATGCCTGGTGCTGGCCTATCATCTGGCGGCCCCCGCTCCGCTCGCCGGCGATCCTGGCCTTCGACGCCCTGCAAGCCCTGCTGGCAGTCTACTTCCTGCGCCTGCATCTGCGCCGCCGCAAGCGCTACCGATCTCCCCGCGCCAAGTGGGGCCCGGTCATCCGCGAACAGGAAATCGCGGCCATCGAGCGCCGGGTCCAGGGATGGCTGGCCATCGAAAAGCAGACCAACTGTCCCCATTGCGGCGGCAGCGGCCGGCGCTCCAAATCCGCGAATGCCTCGGATCGAACATGCCCCCACTGCAAGGGCACCGGTTTCCGCGGCGGCAAGGTCCGCCGGCCCTTTCAAGTCACCGCCAGGGACCGCTCGGTCTTCATCGGCTACGATGCGCGGACCGGGGAGCCGGTCTACTTCGAAGGCGAGCGCGTCTACCAGACCACCCATGTCTACGGCATCCAGGGCAGCGGCAAGACCAAGCGCGCGGCCGCGCTGGTCAACAAGCAGCTCTTTGCCGACGGCCATGCCTCGGCCCTCTACTTCTCCATGAAGGCAAGCGATGCTCACTCCGTGGCCGCCATGGCCCGCGCCCATGGCTGGCGAACCCAAGAAATGAAGGGCGTCTGCCTGCTGAACGCCTTTGCCTCGTGGAGCCAATTGGAAGAGGGCCTGCGCAAGGGCATGCGCGCGGCGGGCTACCGCTCGCGCGAGACCTTCTGGTTCGATCGTACGCTCCAGCTTTTACGCCGCGAATACCACGAGACCCTGAAACACGCGCGCACCGCGCGGCTGGGCCCCACCCTGGAGCGGGTGATGGAGGTGCTGCAGCGCGAGGCCGAGGCCGGCCGCAACGTCAAGGCCGATCAGATCGCGGTCAGCGATGTGGCGGGTTACCTGGCCGAATTCAACGACCCGCTCTCCCCCGTGCGATGGTGGTTCGACGCCAGCCCCGAGGATCTCGTGCCCGGTGAGGCGGGCGGCGAACCGCAAGCCGGTAAGGTCCCGGACTGGTCCCCTTTGGCAAAGAACCGGGAATTGATTCTCATCCCGCCCATCGGCACGAGCAAGGGTGCGGTGGTGGCCGCAACCGCGTTGAAATACGCCTCCCTGCTGTGGTTCGAGGCCCACAAGGCCGCCTGGCAGGAAGCCGATCCGAACGCCCGCCACCGCATCGCCTACATCCAGGACGAGGGCGACAACTTCGCCGTGATCTCCCAACACCAGGACATCGACGATGTCTATGCCGCCAAAACCTGGCGGGAATCGGGCTACAGCGCCTGGGTCTACACGCAATCGCGGCAGAGCATCGCGGCCGCGGCCGGCGACAAGGCGCCCGCCTACCTGGCCGTGGTGGGCAACACGATCACCTTCGCCTTGCCGGACCCGGAGGTGGCCCGCTTCATCCGCGAACTGCCCGAGTACGAGTACCGCCAGCGCACGCTCAACCTGCACCGCCGCTCCAGCCACTACCACGACCACGACAACCTGCTCTCCGGCCAGATGACGGTCAGCCGGGGCGAATCTCTGCAAATGGTCAAGGGCCCCTGGATCACGGCGGAGGGCTTCCAACGCCTCCCCAAGGGCTGCGCGGTCCTCCAACAAGCCGGGCACCCGCCAAGAGTGCTTTGGATTCCGTATTTTGATCATGTGGGGGTTGGGTAACTACTGATTATCCGGTGGCGGCGGAGGGCCTTCTCCCTCTCCGACCTTTTGAGGTTCTTCTCCTGGATGGGTTGATGGCGATCCGCATGAATAGGTCTGCACAAAGTGTAAATACCATTCCAGATTCAGGTCTCCGCTCGTATCAATTTTTTGTCGGATCGAATTGAAGTAGGGCGCACCTTTTTGCCCTTTGCACTTATGGTAGAGAAGAATGTTTATTTGGTTATAAAAATATAGATCCTGAAACCCTTTGGCCAGAATCAGGTTCTCACATTCAATGGATTTAGAAAGGCCCAGCTCCAGATTGCCATTCAATATCTCGTAAAAGGCGACCGTACTCAAAAGTTGGGCAAAATTGTTGATATCCCTTCCCTCGTAATAGGAAAGGCCTCTTTTACTGGCCTCAAGGGCGTTTTCAAAGTCACCAAGTCTAAAAAAATATTTAGCCTCAACTTCTGCAAAAAACCCAAGCTCTGGATTACTCGCGGGTAAATTGGCAGCCAATCTTAAATAGTTGTCTGCAAGACCGATATCGTCTCGCGAGGTCAAAAAGTTGGCCAGGGAAACATAGGCCAAGAAAGCACTATTTAATGCATTGTTCTTTACATAAACCTCGGCCGCCCGGGAAAAATAATCGATTACATTGCTGGAATTGCTTCTCTCCCCCAATTTTCCCGCGAGGTAGAAAGCGTCCCCTTTCACCTTGGCGCTAGTTTTTAATTCGAGAAGAGGCGCCACATTTTGGGCGGCTTCCTCAAACCGACCAACCGAATAGAGACTCCAGGCCTGCATGAACTTTTCCTGATTGGTCTGAGGATCTTTCAAGAACGCATACAAGGCGCTTGGCCCTTCTTCCCTCCAAACCTTCCACATCTCCACCGGCCGGAAATGCTTCGCTGCCGCAATCCCAAAGACCAACACCAACGCGGTGCTGATCAGCAGCTTTCGTGACTTGATCCTGCTCCAAAGGCCGGCAGCCTGCTTCCGGAGCGCCTTGCGGCGGTTGTAATGCGCCTCATGGCGTTCGATTTCCGCCCACTCTTCCTCGGTGAAATGGGTGGTGGGCAACGCCCTTTTCCAGCGCCAACCGTACCACTCGCTCACATCTTTTTTGTCCGATACCATCCGAATTTTTTGCGGAGGCCCCAGGTTGCGCTTGCCGAAGGCCAAAAGCGATGCACGGGCATTGTCTGGCGTCGTCTTGCCCAGGAGGGGTTTCTTTTTAAAGAGTCCCTGCTTCATTCCGTTGCGGACCACCCCGAAATGACTGTAGGTTTTGTGTATTTTCAGGTTTTGAATTAAGGGCGCATACAACATGGGTCGACCGGAACTAAGGTTTGGAGTTCTATCCTTGTCCGTTGATCGATTCAAGTCGGATCTCCCGGTTCGGCTACGGGGCTCTGGTCAGGAAACAACGGTGGATTCCATCAAAGGTTCGACCTTTTTCAAGAACTTATTTCCGCTGGAAAAGCCGATTTGTCAGCATTGCGAAAGTATACGATTCCCGCAAAGAAACTGTCAAGAAAGCCCATTTCCCACCCGAGCAAGAACAACAACGAGGACCCTTTCAAAAATGTAGCGCGGGTCCCCAGGCCTGCTTAACCCAGAACAAAAAACAGGCGCATGATGATGGGAACGGAGCAACATGGGAACCGCATCGGCCGCGTGGTTCCAAATGCTTGATCCTCCCGAAGATCCTTGCAAAGTTTTTTAAGCAATTTCACATTGATGCTCGGGATGAACAGGGTTAGGGGCAAGGAAAAGAGGTTCGCCGGGTTTGTTTGGCCGGAGACAAGGATCGGTGAACAGCCTTCGGGAAAGCCGATTCAACGGAACCACGCGGGCCGCGCTTTTCCCCGCGCGGCCCGCATGGCCGAGCGCTAGGACTCCTTTTTCTCGCACCAATCTCCATTCCACAGCTCTGTCATCCACTTGGCGAACCGCTCCATATCCACGACAAAGGAATGGATCTCCTCGTCCTTGTAAATGCCGATCTTCTGCTCGGCGTCCGGCGTGCGTTTGGCCTGGTAGCGCAGTTGATGGGTGGCAAAAGGGATCAACTTGCAGACATCGGTCAGGTAGAACAACCCCTTTTGTTGCAAGAGCGTGTTGCCGTCCCATTGGGGTTCGAGCGCGCGGATCTTGGACACCAAATGCTCTTTGTAAAAAGGGCCGAATACTTTCATGCGCACGATCCAGTGGTTCCACACCTTGCGCGCGCCCATCGCCTTCCAGGGGTCCTGGCCGCGTTCGCGCAGCGCCCTCGCCTGCTTCTTCACCTTCACGGGGTCCACGGAAAGGATTTTGACCACGTCCTTCAAGAAAAAGACGCCCTCCCGTGCGAACAGTTCCTCCGGCGTCCAGCGGCTGTTTACCGACATCAACTCCATTTCGTCCTCTTTCCAGATTCGTATAATTTTTCTCTTTTTACTCATCGACGAACTCCTTGTTGGAATGCGCCAATCAAAAATATTGGCGCTGGCTAAATTATTAATAGATTTTGGCTTCAAATTTCAATCAATTAAATTAGTATTCAATTTATATTTGTTTGTTCCTATTTTTCCTGATTAGGAAATATGCGGAAAAATGAGGAAAAATTATGCTAATTATTCGCGAAATATATTTTGGTATAGTTTTACACCAATCTAGTGTTATATGTATTAAAGCTGAAATAGACATTTAAAATTCCTAAGCAGGTGAACCATGAAAAAACCCATCGGCAGGCCGATGAAATACCGAAAAATCCTTCTGCGGTTAGAGAACGATGATTTGTATACCCCCGCGGCCATCGCTCGATTCGCGGTGGAAGTGGGCCTGGTCAAGGAATCGCGCAAAGAGCCCAAGAAGCTTGTCTTACAACGGATTCGGATCGCCATGGGCCGTTTCTCCAACAATCACGATTTCCCCGATGAAGGAGACGGCATGGTGATCATCCGCGGTCAGGCGCCGACGCCCGGTTGGTTCGGCTGGCGCTGGAAAGCCCCTCTCCTGGGGGAGTGAAACCTCAGTTCCAAGTACTTCTAGAAAAAGAAGGCTTTTCCCAATCAATATCGCCATAAAAATGGAGATATATTTAACTCATGGAAGATCTAGCATCTAAATCCAATTCCAATCCATATCA
>JBGTRP010000149.1:0-11486 GCA_041940685.1 Acanthopleuribacteraceae bacterium | reverse complement strand
ACAGGGGGCCAAACAGATTTGCCTATGGCGAACTCAGGGTCGGATCTATGCATTTGACAACCGCTGTCCCCACGAGGGTTATCCCCTGCGAGAGGGAGCGGTGGACGGCAAGTGCGTGCTTACCTGTCATTGGCATAATTGGAAGTTCAGGCTGCAGGACGGCAGCAACCTGGACGGCGAGGACAAACTGCGCACCTACACGGTAAAAGAGGAAGCGGGTGTGGTATGGCTGGACCTGGCTGACCCGCCCTTGGAAACCATCCAGGCAGATTTACTGGCCGAGCTCAAGCGCGCCTTCGAGGACCGCACCTATGACCGCATCGCGCGCATTCTGGCCAAGTTCCATTTTCACGGATTGGATCCCTTGATTGCGGTTCGAGAGGCCCTGTTATGGTCATGGCGGCGCTATGAGCGGGGGTTCACTCACGCCTTCGCCGTGCTGCCCGATTGGATCTCGCTTTACGAGGCTCATCGCGACCAACCGGAATTGGGGTTGGCCTTTTTAGCGGAAGCCATCGATCATATGGCCGATGATGTGTTGCGGCAACCGGAATTTCCCTTCACCGAGGTCAGGCGTCCTTTTGATGAGCGGACCTGGCTGCGCGCCGTTGAGAACGAGGACGAGAGCACGGCGATTGCCATGTTGAACCATGCCCTTGACCGGGGTTGGGGCTGCCGTGAATTAGAAGAGCTTTTTACCGAGGCGGCGCTGAGCCATTACAGCGGGTTTGGACATGTGCTGATTTATTTGAAAAAGGCCTTGGCCCTGATTGAAAGGTTTGGCGCCGAGTGCGAGGGGCCGTTGTTGAAGGTATGGGTGCGCTACCTCATTCTGGCGGCCAGGGAAGATCTGTTGCCGGAGTTTCGCGCCTATTCCCGGGTGCTTCAGCGTTGTGAGGCTCTCCATCCAACCGGAGCGAGGGAAACCGTGAAGTCGACGCCGGTCGGACTTTCCGCGCTCAAGGCCATGAATTGGACCGCCGCGGCGCTGGAGACCCAGGACCCATCCGAGGTGTATCGCGAGTTGATGCGGGCGGTCGCCCATAATCTGCTTCACTACGACAGCGGTAACCAGGACCGCCATGATCAACCGGTGAGTAAGAATTTTGGCTGGCTGGGCGTTTCCCACGCCTTGACCTTCGCCAACGCGGTTCGCGAGCGTGCGGAGAAATATCCGCGATTTTGGAAAGCGGGTCTGCTTCAGATGGCCTGTTTCGTGGGCCGCGCTTCCGCCTTTCTGGACGACTCTCTTGACGGACGGGAATGGCGGGTGACCGACGCTGGCGCGTTTTTCCAAAGAGTCGTGGGTCGGTTGGCCGACCATGGCTACAGCGAACCCATTTATTCCTGTCACCTGGCGAAAACCTTCATCGCGGGCTGGGAGGAAGCCATGCTCTTGCAAGGCAAGGAGCGCGACGAATTGCTCGCCGCGATCCACCGTTTTCTCTTTTCCGGAATAAAACAAAAATTCGTTCGCCGCACCATGAGTCAGGCGCTCAGCCTGGTCGGAAAGGATTTCGCCGGCGGCGCTCATCCGCGAAATGGAGAAACGAGGAAGGCGGTAACGGCTTCCGCTTAAATTTTTTCCCGAGGTGAGATGATCGACCCATGATTTGCACTTAGTTAGGGTATGAGAATATTTGTTTTCCCTGTATTCTCAATCTTTAAATTTTTTTGTGTGCATGGGTGAAATCATATATGGCCATTATTTCCGGCTCGCTGAGTCAACTGTTTTTGAGAATTTTCAGCCGCGGGAGGTCTTTCAAGACACTACCCGTTCCCAAATCGTTTTCCCTCCTCAATTTTTGTCGTGAACACGCCGCGTGTAGTGAGGTTACAGATGTTAGCCCTTCCTCCGTCCGGCCGGCCGTACGGGGCTTGCTCGCGAAGATAAGTATGCCCGAGGGTGAGGTGCGGGCGCTGATCATGGTCGATGGCACGGTCAGCCTTTTTTTCAGTGGCGGTGGCGGCATCGTCGGGTTGGGCAATCTTCCCGGCCCGAGCCTCGTCGCCCGCGAGTTGCTCCGAACCGCGTCTCGATCTAGCAGTTACTTCCATATTCCCATCAAGGGCTTGGGGGTCAAGACCGGCGAAATTCAATTTTATATTTTCACGAGCGCTGAGACGCTTCGTGCGGACGCAAGCCCTGAAAATCTGGAACAAGCGGGGCACCCACTCGCGCCGTTGTTTCGCCAGATATGCAGTCTGGTTTATGAAATAAGCGTCATCAAACAAGTGAAGTGACCCTGCCGATTCACTCCCGTTTTTGATTGAGATGATAGTTTTTTTCCTGCTTTTCGTGAGCTCTTGTAGGAAATTGCTTATACGGGAGTGGAATGGATGAACCAAAAACCAGCGAAATTGATGATAGTGATTTTGTTGTGGATTCTCACGCTGATTTCAGGTTGTTATGGGGAACGCCGCCGAATGCTTTTCCCCGGGGTAGAGCTCTCCAGAACTACCCTGCTCTACGTGTTGCGTGAGGGTGAGTGCGCTGTCTGCTTGGAACGTTTGGAACCCTTTGTGCGCAAAATGGAAACCGAGGCAACCCACTTGGATCAAGCGGTGTTGGTCCTATCACCCTCGGGGACCGATCCTCAGGGACTCGGCGAAATGCTGGCAATTCCCATGCATCATGGCGCACTGGATGCGACCTTACGGGCTACTGGAACCAGCGCATTTTTGCCGATGATGTACCTCGTGACGCCTGGAAAGGAGATTATCTTCGCCCGCCCGATCACCTTTTCAGGCCATGACCAGGATTCAATGAAGGAAGAAATCCTGCAATTGCGGTTCGAATTCGGCGGACCTTAAAAAAGATGAGAGATTCATGGCCGTTTTCTCGTGAGCCTTCATAAGACGGGTGAAATCCAACACAAGCGGTTTCTCCCGTCACCGATCCTAACCGTCCAGGCCCGTCAAGCACGTACGGCATGGGCGGAGTGAAACTCTATATGAAGGAGAGAACTCATGAAAAAACGTGGAACTTTTGCACTTATCCTGCTGACCTTGATCGGAGCCTGTTTCTTTTTGGCTCCCCAACTCACGGCGGCTGAATGCTCGACGCTCCACCACTACCGGTGGGAGCAACCGCCATACAGCGAGGCGGGTTGCTATCCCAATTACGGATTTAAGTGTGTGGGAACGCCCATCGACTGGTAATTCATTGCCGGTTTAAAAAAAGAAATTGCCCGGCTTGGACCACTGCCCAGGTCGGGCTTCATTCATCGGGGGATCAATATGAAAAAACTATTATGGACCTTCATTGTAGCGATCCTGGCCTACCTTTGTTTCTTCAATTTCTCGGATCTTGGTGAAAAGGGTGAGTGGGGGAAAGCCGATATTCCGGCGGTTCGACCTCCCTTACGCCAGACCCCGGTACGAAATGCCCTCGAGGAGAAACCGCTAAACCCGAGGGTGGTAAATCTGGAGACTGCCGAGGAACCCTACCTTCTATATCCGCGCGTGGTTTCAACTGGAAACAGCCTATATACCCTCTCCTGTGGCGGCAGTACTCGTGGCGTGTTTTTACATCATGACAAAAGAGGGCGGTTCATCCAATCCTACAATCGAATAGGTCATGGGCCGGGAGAGCTGAGCAACCCGGTCTTCCTGAACCTCGTTGGAGAGAGGCTCTTTATTAGCGAGGGAAGAACGCCGATTGTTCATATCCTTGACCCGGACTTGAGTTATAAAGGCAGGCTCTCCTTTCAAGGGGTGGGTCAACCGCTATTCATCTCAGACGATTACCTGGGTGTTTGGGCTTACAACCGCACATCCGCCAAGAACGAGGCGGGTCACATGCTGACGCTATTAAAGCGCGACAGCGGAAAGGCCGCCCACAAGTTGGTTCCCGTCCACGAGGCGTTGTTTTCCCTTGCCCTTTGCGGGGGCGCGGCCCTCCACGGCGATAAGATCTATGCCATTACCGCTAATACTGGTTTTATCGAAATCATCGATTTATCCAGCCTGGCGACCACCCGCTTTGATCCACATGACGGTATCTATCTCTATCGCCCTGAACCTTGGGAAAAATGGGCGAAGAAGCATCCCGCTGGGAACAAGGCTAGTCGTGTTCGCGCCTGGCAGGCAACCTTTCCGATTCCAGTCGATATAGGAGTCGTGGGCAATCGCCTGATCGTTCTCTACGCCAAGGGCGAAAGCTATTTCTACAATGTGCGCGATTTGAATGGCGCGTTGATTTCCCGCAACCACGCGGTCGCCATTCCTCACCCCAGCCTGAACGGCGACCGACTGGAAGGTATTCTCACCACCTCCGATGATCGGCAGGCTTACGCTTTCGTCCAACTGAAGGTGAATTAGAAAACTTTGTCGGCGAGGACGACGTTCAAAAAAATAGCCGCAAATCCATCCAACAATCCCGGAGGAAACAGATGCGAAACCTATTTTTGATTTTGATCACGGTCTCCGCCGTTTTGGCCCTGGCCGGTGAAAAGGATGCCGAGCGGGAGGCGGTTCGCGCCGCGATCCTCGATTACGTGGAAGGCGTCTATGAGGTAAAGCCGGAAAGAATTCAGCGCAGCGTCCACCCCTCCTTGAGAAAGCATGGCTTCTACCAAAAGGACGGCGCCTATCACGAGGTTCCCATGACCTTTCAGCAGTTGGTGGATCTGGCCGCTCGATACAACAAGGACGGCCGCGTTCCCAAGGATGCTCCTAAGGAAATCACCATCTACGAGGTCCAGGACAAAACCGCCACGGCCAAGCTGGTTGCCCATTGGGGCCAGGACTACTTCCATTTGGCCAAGTACGATGGCAAGTGGATGATCACCAATGTCATTTGGCAGACACTGCCGAGAGAATAACCCTGGCCCGTGGGGTTGACGCCCCTCCCAAACCCAATTGGGTTTGCTCTACAATAGGTGTTCTTGACATTCGCAAATGGAGAACACCGCATTGGAAAAAAAACCGCTGGGCACGCCCTCCGCACTTCTCGCCCTGATCGGGCCGGGTATTCTGGTCGCGGCCACGGGCGTGGGCGCCGGTGACCTGGCCACCGCCTCTTTTACCGGGAGCAAGCTCGGCCTCGCCATTTTATGGGCCGTGGTCTTGGGCGCGTTCTTGAAATTTGTGCTCAACGAGGGGTTGGCCCGTTGGCAACTGGCGACCGGGGAGACGCTTTTGGAGGGCGCGGTTTCCCGCCTTGGCGGCGCGGTGCGCTGGGTTTTTTTGCCCTACCTGCTGCTGTGGAGCTTTTTCGTGGGCACCGCGCTCATGGCGGCCTGTGGGGTGACCCTGCACGCCATATGGCCGTTGTTTGAAGATCCTTCCAGGGGTAAGCTCTATTTTGGAATCCTGCACGGCCTTTTGGGTTTGGCGTTGGTCTGGGCTGGCGGATTCGCCCTATTTGAAAAGGTGATGAGCGTCTGCATCGCCGTGATGTTCGTGGTGGTTTTGTGGACCGCGGTGATGGTTTGTGAGGATTGGAGCGCGGTCCTTCGCGGCTTGCTGGCGCCATCCATTCCTCGTGCGGATGGGGAGGGACTGGGCTGGACCCTCGCCCTGATGGGCGGGGTGGGCGGCACCTTGACCGTTCTGTGCTACGGCTATTGGATGCGGGAAAAGGGAAGGTTTGGAGCGGAGTATCTGCGCACCTGCCGCATCGACCTGGCGGTCGCCTACGCGGCAACGGCACTATTCGGATTGGCCATGGTGATCATCGGCAGCACCATCGAGGTGGACGGCAAAGGCGCGGGTCTGATCGTCAATCTGGCCGAGGCCCTGCGGGCGCCCATGGGCAACGCGGGCCGTTGGGTGTTCCTTGTCGGCGCCTGGGGCGCCGTGTTCAGCAGCCTGCTTGGCGTCTGGCAGGCCGTGCCCTATATCTTCGCCGACTTCATGGGCCTTTCCCGGGCGCGTGCGCCAGGGGAGCCGGCGCGTGTGAATACCCGAGGCTGGGCCTACCGAGGCTATCTCCTGGCCCTGGCCCTGGCCCCCTGCCTGGGCCTTATGAATGATTTCAGCCGAATCCAAAAGGTGTACGCGGTGTTCGGCGCCCTGTTCATGCCCATGCTGGCCCTAGCGCTTCTGCTCCTGAACGGTAGAACCCGTTGGGTCGGCCGCTTGCGCAACCGGCCCGCCAATGTGTTCACCCTCTTGGCTACTCTGATTATCTTTCTGTGGTTTGGTTTTCGCCAATTGCGGTTGTCTTTCGGATTCTGAACTCTGGGCTTTCCAAATGGAAATGAGCCGCCATTCCCGGGGGAAGGCGGCTCATTTGCCACGGGGTAGGGGCCGGGCCGTGGGGAGCGACCCGACTGGAGGGGTTTACTTGTCGTCCAGGACGAAGGCGACCGGCGTCAGGCAATCGGCGCCCGCGTTGTAGGTGAGCCGCGAGGTGGGGCCTTTGAGCTCGACCTCGTGGGTGTGGGTATCCCACAGTTGCACCAGGGGCCAACCGTCACTGCCGTCCCAGTCGCTGTTGGTTACCGGGGGACCGGCAATTTGGATGCCGTTGAAGAAGGTGAGCTCATTGGAACTGCCCACGTTGTAGCCGTTGGAGCCCAATTGGCCATCCGCGCCAACCATGGTAAACAGGTCGGGAATGGCGGGGTTGAGCGGGGCGGGGTTGGTGAGCGTGGCGTTGAAGGAGGAGGAAAAGGTGGTGCCGCTCAATTTGTCGTAGATAGCGAGCGGGCCGCTGGTCTTTTCATCCTGGTAGACCACGATCAAGGTTGCGCCCTCGGCGAGAACGTCGGCGGCCGGAATGGCGGGCGGCCAAGGGTTGATGCCGTTGGTGACCGTGACCTCGTCAAATACCAGCACCACCTGGTAATCCTGGTTGGGGCTGCCGCTTGTATCGGTAAACGCGGTTACATCCGCAACATAGGTGTGATTGCCGGTTTTACCCCAGCAGGGGTCCGGGTTATCCGCGGTTTTGCGGCTGATGATCAGGTTGCCGTCGAACAGAACCGGCATCGTGTCAGGGCCCGATTGGAAATTATCAGAAAAGTTCCAGTACAGCAGGGACTGGATCACACGGGCGCCAGCGGGTACGCCGCGCAGATGAATCGTGCCCGAAGTCCGGTTTCGCATGGCGATTCCATTGGCCACGTGATCGGCCTTGTCATAGTGGTAGGAGGGATCGACCTGAATTTCTACATCCGCGCTGACCGAACCGCGCATGTCCAGCATTTCGAGGGCCTCGGGCGTACCGAGCGCAATTTCTTCATTTTTTTGGGCGGTGACGGTATGGGTTAGCAATGCAATCGTCAAAATAGCGAAAAAAGATTTAAAGCTCAATGGTAGACTCCTAATCAAAGTTGTTTTTTAACGGAATTATTTAAAATTTTTGAATTAAGAAATTCAATTTCCGTTTTCAGAAAGGTGTGTCGGGCGCTTTTTAGAATGGGTTCAAATTGAATTTGAGGATTAGATATACGTGACCTCCATCACGAGCGCATACCTTCGCATCCACGGGAATCGAGGTGGGGAATCGTCTCGTTCGGCCTTTGGCGCGTATCGCTTTCCGGATTGGCGCGGGCGTCCCCGCGGCAACTCAAATCGCGGGACTCATGGCCGATAGTTCCGGAATTTTTGCTCGCCTCTTTACCAAAGATGTCGATGTGGTGGGCCTCGCGCCTTCAGTTCGAGTTCCCCATGAGAAACATTCCGGTCTTTGTGTGAGTATAAGATGCATAGTCATGGGGAAAACCCAAAGACCCAAGGGCCGGGCTCTTGTTTCCAACGGTCCCGCCATTGATCCGTCACAGGAAGGCGTCAACTGGATTGGAAGCATTCCCGCGGAATTCCTAGAGAAGGTACCCACGCGCCCACGATCATCTATGCGGGAAAACTTGTCCTACATTCCCGATTCAAAATTTCGGTTGAGTCCATTTGAGTGGCGGTGCGGCTTGAATCCTGCCCGCGGGTATGGCGAATTCCGGTATTGGAACCTGGAGCTATTTTTATAATGTGGAGTGGTAGAGTGAAAAATACTTGGAGAACCTTGTCCTTCTGCATGGGCATTCTGCTCATCTGGAGTTGCGCAAATCAACCCACGGCGGAATCTGAAAAGAAGACCTCGGGCGCGAGCCAAGCTGGCGCTCTGACCGAAACGGATCGCGTCAATGCCTTTTTTGATGAGGTTTTCGATACCTTCGTCGATCGCAGCCCCTTGTTCCAGACATCGCTTGGAATCAAAAAAGATTACGATAAGTGGGACGATATTTCCGATGCGCGGGCTCAAGAAGATCTGGAGCTGACCAAGAAGTTTCTGGAACGGTTGAAGGATTTCGACTACGACGCCCTGGACGCCCAGGCCAAGGTCAGCTACAAAATGTTCGAAACCCAAAGCCAAGACCAAATTGACGGCTTTCACTATCGGTTTCACAACTATCCGGTGACCCAGATGTTCGGCCTGCATACGCAAATGCCGGCCTTTTTGATCAATTTCCACCGGGTGGACGATGAATCCGATGCCCGCGCTTATATCTCGCGCCTGAATGGGACCGGCCGTTTGTTTGACCAAATGATCGAGGGCCTGCGGACACGTGCGGAGAAAGGCATTATCGCGCCCAAGTTCACCTTTCCCCATGTCCTGGGCGCTTCTCGCAATGTAATTACCGGGAGGCCCTTCGACGATGGCGCCAAGCCCAGTACGCTGTTGCAGGACTTCACGGCCAAGGTGGATGGCCTTGCGGATTTGTCCGGAGAAACCAGAGAGGCATTGCTCAAGGATGCGGAAAGCGCATTATTGAATGTGGTTGGGCCCTCTTATGAAAAGCTGATCGCCTATCTGACTGAAATGGAAAAGCAGGCGACCGAGGACGATGGCGTATGGAAGTTACCCGATGGAGCCGGCTACTATAACTACGCCCTGGAGAACAACACCACCACCAAGTTGACCGCGGATGAAATTCACGAGATCGGCCTGCGCGAGGTCGCGCGGATCCATGGCGAAATGCGGGGAATCATGAAGCGGGTCAACTTCAAGAGCGACGATCTTCAGGAATTTTTTACCTATATCAAGACCGATCCGCGGTTTGTGCCGCCCAATACGGATGAGGCGCGCGAGGCATACCTCGCCAAGGTTACTGAATTGGTGGATGGGATCAAGGGCAGGCTGGACGAACTGTTCATCACCAAACCGAAGGCGGACATGGCGGTCAAGCGCGTGGAGCCCTTCCGCGAGGCCACGGCCACGCTGGCCTTCTACCAGCAGCCCGCCCCGGATGGTTCCCGGCCCGGAACCTATTATGTGAACCTCCACGACATGGCGGATCTGCCCGACTACCAGATGGCGGCACTGGCCTATCACGAGGGCATTCCGGGGCATCACATGCAGATTGCAATCGGGCAGGAACTGGGCGAGTTGCCCAAGTTTAGGCGGTTTGGCAATTTTACCGCCTATGCCGAGGGTTGGGGTTTGTACGCGGAGCTCCTTCCCAAGGAGATGGGTCTTTACGAGGACCCCTACTCGGATTTCGGCCGGCTCTCCATGGAAATTTGGCGCGCCTGCCGCCTGGTGGTCGACACGGGTATCCACGCCAAGAAATGGACGCGCCAACAGGCTCTCGACTATGTGTTGACAAACACGGCTCAACCCGAGGGTGACTGCGTCAAGGAAATTGAGCGTTATATCGTGATGCCTGGTCAGGCGACTGGCTACAAGATCGGCATGCTCAAAATCCTTGAGCTGCGCGAAAAGGCCCGATCACAATTGGGCGACCAGTTCGATATTCGCGAGTTCCATGAGGTGGTGCTGGCCAATGGCGCGGTGCCGCTCAATATTCTGGAGGAGTTGGTTGACGAGTGGATCAAGAGCCACTCCTGATCTTTTCATCACGCCATTTTGCCAAGATGAGCGTGGTGTTGACCCCGCCGAAGGCGAAGTTGTTGCTCATGATTTTGTGTGCCGCGGTTGGACGCACCTCGGTGAGGTAATCCAACTCCGCGCAATCGGGGTCCACGGTTTCGAGGTTCGCGGTCGGCGCCAGCCAACCCTCGTTCATCATCTCCAGGCAGAGCCATGCCTCTAATGCGCCGCAGGCGCCCAAGGTATGGCCCATGTAACTCTTCAGGGAACTGATCGGCACCGGCCGGCCAAAGATTTCACGGGTCGCATGAGATTCGTTCGTATCGCCGACCGCGGTGGCCGTTCCATGAGCGTTGACATAGTCCACCTCATCAGGAGACAGTCCGGCATCGTCCAGGGCCAGGCGCATGACCGCGCACATACCGGCCACCGATGGGTTGACCACATGCGTGCCGTCACAGTTGGTGCCGAAACCCAGGATCTCTCCTAGAATAGAGGCGCCCCTTGCCTGGGCATGCTCCAGTGATTCGAGGACGAGGGTCGCCGCGCCCTCGCCAATGACCAATCCATCCCGGTCCCGGTCGAAGGGGCGCGGCTGGCGGTGTGGCGCCTCGTTTTGGGTGGAGGTGGCGTACATGACGTCGAATACCGCGGTTTCGATGGCGTGCAACTCCTCCGCGCCGCCCGCGACCATGACTTCGTGCTGGCCGAACTTGATGGTTTCATAGGCGTAGCCGATTCCCTGGCTGCCCGCTGTACAGGCCGAACAGGTGGGGATCATGCGGCCCTTGATGCCAAAAAATTGCGACAGGTTGGCCGGGCAGGTGTGGCTCATCATTTTGATATAGGTTACCGCGGTAACTCCCGATAGCGAGCGATCCACGGTAATATGGCGCGAATAGTGTTCCATGGCGGTCGGGGAACCGGATGTGGAGCCATAAGCAATACCGGTTCGCCCATCTTCCAACGCGGGATGGCCGAGCAGACCCGCCCGTTCCAGGGCAAGTTCCGTGGCCCTTGTAGCCATCAAAGATACGCGGCCCATGGTCCGCACCTTCTTGCGGCCATAGTGGCCGGGCCGCTCGAAATTCGCCACCGGCGCGCCCAGCCGTGTGCGCATTCCTTTGATTTCACCCAAAGATGGCAGAATTTGGATGCCGGTTCGTTTGGCGAGCAGGCGCCGCTTGATGGTCGGCCAATCGTTGCCGATCGGGGAAAGCCCCGCCATGCCCGTGATCACGACGCGGCGGGTCATGGCCAGCCCATCTCAATGGCGGTACGCATTTTTGGGAAAACTCCTGTGGGGAAAATACTCGGTTTGAGAATTGGTAGTTGAAACCGTTATTGTTACAATATGGTGAAACATGAGGCCGTAGCGGGAGCCATCTCTCCCCCCCTGGGAAGAGGATGTTTACTGTAACAGAATCCCCGGGGCTCCGGTTGGATTTTTAGGAATGGCCGGATGCCGCGGCGGATACCGAATATCCGAGCCGTTTTTCCAGGTGAAACCCGGCACGGAGGAGCATAAAACCTTTGTCGTTAGATACCTCTACCGTTGAAAAAAACGCGCGCCAGGGTGTTGCCTCTACCGGTGAGAAGTTGTTTCGCTGCTATCGAGTCCTGGCGACCGGGCTTTGTTTTTTGACCTTTATGGCCGTGAGTCTGGTCCTGGGCCTGACCGTATTCCCCCTGGTCTACCTGCTGCCCA